>NZ_MWLP01000080.1:0-5431 GCF_010634885.1 Microbacterium sp. B35-04
GCCGTCGTCGCGGCGACCCGACCCGGGGCCGGCGCCCTGGCCTGGCTGCCCTCGCTCGTCGCAGGTGCGGTCGGCGCCGTCGCGCTCTGGCTCCTGATCCGGCTGCTGGGTCCGTCCACCTCGCACCGCGCCTCGGCCGCGCGCAAGGACGCGGAGGCCGCGACCACCCGCCCGGCATCTGATCCGCAGGTGCGGACGGATGCCGCGGCACCCCCCGCTGCGGCATCCACACCTGGCGCCTCGCCCGACATCCCCGCCGCTGCGGACCCCGGCCACCCCACCGGCACCACCACCCTCGACCGGGAACCGGGACCGCTCGAGCCGCCCAGCCGCCGCGCGTTCTTCGCGTGGGCGGGGGCCGCGGCGGCAGCCGGCATCCTCGCGGCGGTCGTGGGTGTGCGCGGCGCGACGTCCGCGACGGTGGCGGCCGTCCGGCGGGCCGTGAAGCTCCCGCAGCCGGCGGTCGCGGCATCCGCCGTCCCCGATGGGGCGGAGCTCGACCTCCCCGGCCTGGCGGACGTCGTCACACCGAACGACCGGTTCTACCGCATCGACACGGCCCTCATCGTGCCCGAGGTCGATCCCGCCGACTGGCGCCTGCGCGTGCACGGCATGGTGGCGAACGAGTTCGAGCTGACGTGGGACGAACTGCTGGCGCTGCCCCTCGAGGAGTCGTGGACGACGCTCGCGTGCGTGTCGAACGAGGTCGGTGGCACGCTGATCGGCAACGCCCGCTGGCTCGGCTACCCGATCCGCGAGCTGCTCGCCCGGGCGCGGCCCACCGCGGATGCCGACATGGTGCTGTCGCGATCGATCGACGGGTTCACGGCATCCACTCCCCTCGAGGCCCTCACCGACGAACGCAACGCGATCCTCGCCGTCGGCATGAACGGCGCCCCGCTGCCGACGGAGCACGGCTTCCCGGTGCGCATGGTCGTGCCGGGGCTCTACGGCTACGTGTCGGCGACGAAGTGGGTCGTCGATCTCGAGGTGACGCGGTTCGACCGGGCGACCGCCTATTGGACGACGCGCGGCTGGTCGGAGCGCGGACCGATCAAGCTGCAGTCACGCATCGACGTGCCACGTGGCGGCCAGGAGCTGAGGGCCGGCGAGGTGGTCGTGGCGGGCGTGGCGTGGCAGCAGCAGGTGGGCGTCGAGGGCGTCGAGGTGCGCATCGACGAGGGCGAGTGGATGCCGGCGGCCCTCGCGACGGCCATCTCGGACGACACCTGGGTGCAGTGGAGCTTCCCCTGGACCGCGACGACGGGTGACCACGTCATCCAATGCCGCGCGACCAGCAAGGCCGGGGAGGTGCAGACCGAGGACACGGCTCCGCCTGCCCCGGACGGGGCCACCGGCTGGCACTGGCGCACGGTGTCGGTCTTCGACTGACGGCGCGCCGGGCGCCGACCCGGTTCAGGCCGCGAGCACCACGCGCAGCTGCTCGACCGCCCAGTCCAGCTCGGTGCCGCGGATGACGAGCGGCGGGGCGATGCGGATGGTCTGGCCGTGCGTGTCCTTGACGAGGACGCCCCGGCCGATGAGCCGCTCGGCGATCTCGCGGCCGGTGCCGACCGCGGGATCGATGTCGACGCCCGCCCAGAGTCCCACGACGCGGATCTCGGTGACGCCGTGGCCGACGAGCCCCTGCAGCTTCGACTCGAGGTGCTCGCCCAGGAGCTTCGCGCGACGCTGGAACTCACCGGTCTGCAGCATCTCCACGACGCGCAGGCCCACGGCGGCTCCGAGCGGATTGCCGCCGAAGGTCGAGCCGTGCTCACCCGGGCGGATCACGCCCAGCACGTCGCGGTCGGCGACGACCGCCGAGACGGGAAGGATGCCGCCGCCCAGCGCCTTGCCGAGCAGATACACGTCGGGCACGACGCCTTCACGATCGCACGCGAACGTCTCGCCGACACGGCCGAGACCCGACTGGATCTCGTCGGCGATGAGCAGCACGCCGCGGCGCGTGCAGATCTCGCGCACCGCACGGAGGTATCCCTCCGGCGGCACGATGACGCCGGCCTCGCCCTGGATCGGCTCGATGAGCACGGCGACCGTGTCGGCGGTGATCGCCGCGTCGATGACGGCGGCGTCGCCGAACGGCACCGAGACGAATCCGGGAGTGAACGGCCCGAAGTCCGCCCGCGCCTGCGGGTCGTCGCTGAAGCCGACGATGGTGGTCGTGCGGCCGTGGAAGTTGCCGTGGGCGACGATGATGCGCCCGGCATCCGGAGCCACGCCCTTCACCCGACGACCCCACGCACGTGCGACCTTGATGCCGGTCTCGACCGCCTCGGCGCCGGTGTTCATCGGCAGCACGAGCTCCTTGCCGCACAGCGCGGCGAGCGCGGCCGCGAAGGGGCCGAGCCGGTCGTTGTGGTACGCGCGACTGGTGAGCGTGAGGCGGTTCAGCTGCTCCTGCGCGGCGGCGAGGAGCGCCGGATGCCCGTGCCCGAAGTTGAGCGCCGAGTAGGCCGACAGCAGGTCGAGGTAGCGCTTGCCCTCGACATCCGTCACCCACGCGCCCTCACCGCGGGAGATCACCACCGGCAGCGGGTGGTAGTTGTGCGCGACGTGCTCCTCTTCGGCGGCGATGATCTGGCTCATCGCCGCGTCGACCGAGGGGATGGTGGCGGTCATGGTGCTCCTGTTTCCCGCCGTCAGCGCCGCAGCTCGAGCGTGCAGCACTTGATGCCGCCGCCGCCGAGCAGCAGCTCGGACAGGTCGACGAGCACCGGGTTGTAGCCGCGCTCGCGCAGCTGCGCCTCGAAGCCCTTGGCCCGCGGCGAGATGATGACGTTGCGGCCGTCGCTGGCCGAATTGAGGCCGAACACGGCGCCGTCGGCGTCGGCGACGCGGATCGCGTCGGGGTAGCGCTCGGCGAGGATCGCCTGGCTGCGCTCGTCGAACGCGTGCTCGAGGTAGGCGATGTTGGCCTTCTCGACGCCGCCCGGCCCCTCGACCGGATCGAGCACCGAGATGGCGGTGTCGAGGTGGTAGAACCGCGGGTCGATGAGGTTGAGGCTGATGACCTCCTTGCCGAAGACGTCGGCGAGCTCGCGGTGGCTGCCGCCCGTCGAGCGGAAGCCGGTGCCGGCGAGGATCGTGTCGCCGACGAGCAGGAAGTCGCCCTCGCCCTCGTTGACCTCGACGGGCTCGGCGACCTCGAAGCCGTTCGCGCGGAACCAGTCCATGAAGGCCGGCCCTTCGGGCACGCGCTCCTGGAACCGGAACTTGGCCCCGTAGGCGACGTTGTCGATGACGAAGCCGCCGTTGGCGGTGTAGACCATGTCGGGCAGGCCCTCGACGGGATCGATGAGGTGCACCTCGTGCCCGAGCGCGACATACGTGTCGTACAGCGCCTGCCACTGGCGCACCGCGAGGGCCGTGTCGGTGGGGTTCGCCGGCTCCATCCACGGGTTGATCGTGTAGCTCACCGTGAAGTGCTCGGGGCGGCACATCAGGTAGCGGCGGACCTGCTGGATGCGGCCTCCGTCGGCAGCGGGCGAGGCCGCTGAGCTTGTAGAAGCCGCCGCACCTCCGGCCACTGAGCTTGTCGAAGGGGCGGGCGCGGTGTTCTGCGTGGACATCTTGCTCCTGTACGAGGGGCGGCGGACGCTGTCCAGGGGCCCGGCGGAGCTGGAGAAGCCGGCAACCGGGCACGCCGACACCATTCTCTCACGAAGGTTGTGCGCGCCCTGGGAGCGCGTACGCCCGGCGGCGTCAGCCCGCCGTAACGACGACCTTGCCCACCACGTGGCCGGCGGCGACGTGTGCGAGGGCGGCGGGCGCGTCGCCGAACGCGAACGTCCGCTCGATCACCGGGCGAAGCGACCCGTCGGCGGCGAGCGCGACGAGTCGGGCGAGCACTTCGGGCTTCGCGGTCGCCGCGAGCGGGCGGAGCGGCCGCCGGGAGCCGATGGACATCAGCGCGGCGCGCAGGATCCTGCCGATCGGGCCCAGCACGCGGCCGCCCTCACCCGACACGAGCACGACCCGGCCGCCGTCGCGCACCAGGCGCTGCAGCACGCGCAGCGGTGCGGTGCCGGCGATGTCGACGACGACGTCGAACGTGCCGTCCTCGAGCTCCGGTGCACCGGGCTGCACCCGGTGATAGTCGAACGTGCGCGCTGCGCCGAGGCCTTCGACGACCGCGCGGCTGCGCTCGCCGCACAGCGCCCACACCTCAGCGCCCCGGAGCGCCGCGAGCTGCACGACGAACGTGCCGACGCCGCCCGAGGCGCCGATGACGAGGACGCGATGACCGGATGCCGCCTCCCCGCGTGCGAGGGCCTGCCACGCGGTTCCGCCCGCGACCGGGAGCGCGGCGGCGGCGCCGGGTGCCAGCGCCGCCGGGCGCGGCACGAGCCGTGCCGCGGGGGCGACGGCGTATGTCGCCAGTCCCCCGCCGGCGGGGAGCTCGCCGACCACTTCGTCGCCCACGGAGACGCCGGTCGTGCCCTCGCCGATCGCGATCACGGTGGCCGCGGCATCCATCCCCCGCACGGGCTGGCGCGGCCGGCGCAGACCGAACGCGAGACGTACGAGGAGCGGCTCGCCGCGCATGACGCGGATGTCGCCGTTGTTGAGGCCCGTGGCGCGCAGGCGCAGCAGCACCTCGCCGCGTCCGGGCGCAGGGACGTCGACCGTCTCACGCGTGACGGCGTCGGCCTCGCCGTAGCGATGCTGGGTCCAGGCGGGCATCGCGTCGGTGCCGAGCGCCGTGGGACTGTTCGCGGACATGTCATTCCTCCGGGTAGTCGAAGAGGTCGTCGAGGCCCACGCCGAACGCGCGGGAGAGCTGGAAGGCGAGCTCGAGCGTAGGCGAGTACCTGCCCTGCTCGATGGCGATGAGGGTCTGTCGAGTCACGCCGATCCGGCGGGCGAGCTCGGCCTGCGTGATCCCGGCCGCCTCGCGCACGACTCGGATCGAGTTGGTGACCTTGGTGGGCTTGACCATCAGACGAGTCCGCGCCGGTACGCGATGACACTCGCGATCCCGCCGATGATCGACGAGACCGCGAAACCGAAGAACATGGTGTTCGCGATCCAGAACCAGTCCGCCTCGAAGGCGCACAGGACGATGACACCCAGCCCCGCGATCACGAGGAACGCCTGCCCGACGCGAGTCGACATGTGCGCGATGTCGCGGTCGCGCTGATCGCTCTTGCCGACGCCCTCGGGATCCTTCACACCGGCGAGCATGCCCCACACGATGCTGAGCACGATGGCGCCGACGATGCTGGCTCCGATCGTCCACAGCATGATCGGCACCCAGTCGACGTCGGTGAGCGGCCCGCCGGCTGCCTGCTGCAGCACGATCACGACGTACACGCCCATCCCGATCACGCTGACGATGAGGCTCGCCCAGATGTTGCGCTCCTCGTAGACCATGGCTCCTCCAGCGGTGTGTAAAAGATTCTTGACA
>NZ_MWLP01000081.1:0-14271 GCF_010634885.1 Microbacterium sp. B35-04
GACGAAACGCCTCGGACCTCCCCGCAAGCCCAGGGCGCTTCGTCTCGCCCCGCTCGCTCGACG
The DNA here is from genome assembly GCF_010634885.1 of Microbacterium sp. B35-04. NCBI lineage: Bacteria > Bacillati > Actinomycetota > Actinomycetes > Micrococcales > Microbacteriaceae > Microbacterium > Microbacterium sp. B35-04. Next base: position 64 of record NZ_MWLP01000081.1, read on the forward strand.
ACCGGTGACAGCACAGGAGACAACGCATGATCCTCGATTCCTTCCGCCTCGACGGCAAGGTGGCGCTCGTCACGGGCTCGAGCCGTGGCCTGGGCCAGGGGGCCGCCGTCGCGCTCGCAGAGGCGGGCGCCGACGTCGCGCTGCTCGACCGTGGCGATGCATCGGCGACCGCCGACCTCATCGCCGCGACCGGCCGCCGCGTCCACCGCGTGCAGCGCGACCTCGTGTCGGCGTCGGCCGCCGAGCTCGCGTCGGCGGTCGACGAGGTGATCGCCGAACTCGGCGGTCTCGACATCCTCGTCAACAACGCCGGCACCATCCGCCGCGCCCCCGCCGCGGAGTACCCGGCGGGGGACTGGGACGACGTGCTCGCGGTCAACCTCGATGCCGTGTTCCACCTCTCGCAGGCCGCCGGACGCCACATGCTGGCGCAGGGGAGCGGACGCATCATCAACGTCGCATCGATGCTCTCGTTCCAGGGCGGCATTCTCGTTCCGGCATATACCGCCTCCAAGCACGCGGTCGCCGGGCTCACCAAGGCCCTCGCCAACGAGTGGGCGGCCGCCGGCGTCACCGTCAACGCCGTCGCCCCCGGCTACATGGCGACCGACAACACCGCACCGCTGCGAGCCGACGAGGACCGCGCCGCGTCGATCCTGTCGCGCATCCCCGCGGGACGGTGGGGCGAGGCATCCGATCTGCAGGGCGTCTTCGTCTTCCTCGCCTCGGACGCCGCCGCTTACGTGACCGGCGCCGTCATCCCCGTCGACGGCGGCTGGCTCGTCCGCTGACCCGCCCCCACCGCCCGAGCAACCCAGACAGAACCGCGCAAGACCAGGAGAGAACCGTGACCCAGACGAACATCCCGCAGCGCTACGCGACCAACCCCGCCCAGATCCCGGGCATGACCACGCAGGACCTGCGCGACACGTACCTCATCCCAGACGTCTTCGTGCCCGGCGAGATCCGCCTCACGTACACGCACCACGATCGCATCGTGCTCGGCGGTGCCGTGCCCGCGGGCGGCGTCCTCGAGCTCGGCGGCTACCCCGAGATCCGCAGCGACTACTTCCTCGAACACCGCGAGGTCGGCATCATCAACGTCGGCGGCACCGGCACGGTCACCGCCGACGGCGAGGTCTACACGCTCGTCAAGGGAGCCTGCCTGTACCTCGGCCGCGGCATCCGTTCCGTGTCGTTCGCCGACGCGGACGGCGAGGAGTCGGGCGCCCAGTTCTACCTCTTCTCGGCACCGGCCCACAGCGCCTACCCGGCCGCGCTCGTCTCGCCCGGCGAGGGCACGGTGCGCGAGCTCGGCGACCAGGTGACCTCGAACCGCCGCACGCTCAACCAGTACATCCACGAGAACGGCGTGAAGAGCTGCCAGATCGTCATGGGCGTCACCCAGCTGCACCCGGGCTCGATGTGGAACACCATGCCCGCGCACACGCACGACCGCCGCACCGAGTGCTACCTGTACTTCGACCTGCCCGAGGACGCCCGCGTCATCCACCTCATGGGCGAGCGCGAAGAGACGCGTCACCTGGTGATCGCCGACCGTCAGGCAGTGATCTCGCCCTCGTGGTCGCTGCACTCCGGCGTCGGCACGTCGGCGTACACGTTCGTCTGGGCGATGGCGGGCGAGAACCAGGCCTTCGACGACATGGACGCCGCGCCCGTCACCGACCTGCGATGACGGACGCGGGCGTGCCACAGCGGGCGACGCCGGGGCCGGCGCGGCGCACGAGCGGCGGAGTGGAAGCGGTGAAGGATGCCGCGGCCTGACTACGCTGGGGCGGTGCCCCTGACTCTGCTCGCGATCGGCGAGACGATGGCGATGGTCACGCCCGTCGTCGCGGCGCCCATCGCCGAGGCGGATGCGTTCCTCCTGGACGCGGGCGGCGCCGAGTCGAACGTCGCCGCGCACGTGGCCGCGTTCGGCCATCGGGCGGTGTGGTTCAGCCGCCTGGGCGACGACGCGCTCGGCCGCCGCATCGCGCGGCAGCTCACCGCGCGCGGCGTCGACGTCTCGCGCGTCGTGTTCGACGGCGCCCACCCCACCGGGCTGTACGTGAAGGATCCCGGCAACGGCGTCCTCTACTACCGACGGGGTTCCGCGGCTGCGCACCTCGATGCCGCCGATGCCGACGCCGTCTCGTTCGACGGCATCGACCTGCTGCACGTGTCGGGCATCACGGCGGCGATCTCGGCATCCGCCTCGTCCTTCCTCTCCCGCGTCATGACGCGGGCGCGGGAGCACGGGGTGCCCGTGTCGTTCGACGTCAACCACCGCGCGCCGCTGTGGGATGCCGCCACCGCCGCCCCCGTGCTGCTCGAGCTCGCTCGTACAGCAGACATCGTGCTGGTCGGCCGCGACGAGGCCGAGACCCTGTGGGGCACCGCGACCGCGGCCGAGGTGCGCGCTCTCCTGCCGGAGGTCGCGGAGCTCATCGTCAAGGACGGCGACATCGGCGCGACCGCGTTCGTCGGCGACGCTGAGGTCTTCGAGCCGGCCCTGGTCGTCGAGGTCGTCGAACCCGTCGGCGCCGGCGACGCCTTCGCCGGGGGATACCTCGCTGGCCGCCTCTCCGGGGCCTCGGTGTCCGAACGGCTCCGCGCGGGCCACGAGCGCGCCGCGCGCACTCTGCAGACCACCACCGACTCGATCGACGAGCCGGCGTCGACCGGCGACAGAGGCGGGGCGCCCGTCCCGCTCCCCGGCGCTCCGACGGTATGACCGGTCGGGGCGCGTCACGAACGTTCGGGGCGCGCGCCGTCCGCCCCGAACGCGCGCGGTGCGCCCCGAACCCGAGAAGAAGACTGAACGCGACGAACGAAGGACTTCCGAATGACCTCCCAGCCCTCCTCATCGACGAGCAGCGCGGATGCCGCGGCCCAGGCCGCGTGGTTCGAGACGGCGTTCGCCGGCGCGCCGCTCATGGCGATCCTGCGCGGCATGGGCGTCGAGCGCTCGGTGCGCCTGTCCGAGACCGCGTGGGACCTCGGCATCGACTCCGTCGAGGTGCCGCTGCAGACCGACGAGGACGAGCGGGCGCTGCGCGCGGTCGTCGCAAAGGCTGCCACCCGGGGCAAGAGCGTAGGAGCCGGCACGATCATCACGCCGGCGCAGGTGGCGCTGGCCACTGACGCCGGCGCGGTGTACCTCGTCTCGCCGGGTCTCGACCCGGTCGTGGTGCGGGCGGCGCAGGATGCCGGCATCCCGATCCTCCCCGGCGTCGCGACGCCCAGCGAGGTGCAGCTGGCGGTCTCGCTCGGGCTCACGTGGCTCAAGGCGTTCCCGGCGACGTGGCTCGGCAGCGGCTGGTTCAAGCACATCCGCGGGCCGTTCCCTCAGGTGCGCTTCGTCGCCACCGGTGGGCTGGACGCCTCGAACGTGGAGGAGTTCCTCGACGCCGGTGTCCGTGTCGCGGCGGTCGGTTCCGCCCTCGAAGACGCCTCGCAGCTCGAGCGTCTCGCCGAGGTGCTCCGCACACGCGCGGCCGCCCGATGACGGCGGTAGCCCCGCGCTCGTTCGCGATCGGCGAGTCCGACTTCCTCCTCGACGGCGAGCCCTTCCGCGTGCTCTCAGGTGCGCTGCACTATTTCCGCGTGCACCCCGGGCAGTGGGCCGACCGCATCCGCAAGGCACGGCTGATGGGCCTCAATACCATCGAGACGTATGTCGCGTGGAACGCGCATGAGCCGCGGCGCGGCGAATGGGATGCGACAGGCTGGAACGACCTGGGCGCCTTTCTCGACCTGGTCGCAGCCGAGGGGATGCACGCCATCGTCCGCCCGGGGCCCTATATATGCGCCGAATGGCATAACGGGGGCCTGCCGGTGTGGCTGACCGGGCTCGAGGGTGTCGGACTCCGTCGTTCCGAGCCGCTCTACCTCGCCGAGGTCACCGCTTACCTGGAGCGCGTCTACGAGATCGTGGCTCCGCGCCAGATCGACCGCGGCGGACCCGTCGTGCTCGTGCAGATCGAGAACGAGTACGGCGCCTACGGCGACGACACCGCGTATCTCGAGCATCTGGTTCGCGTGACGAAGGACGCCGGCATCACGGTGCCGCTGACGACCATCGACCAGCCGACCGATCAGATGCTGAGCGACGGCAGCGTCGAGGGCGTGCACCTCACCGGCTCATTCGGCTCGCGCGCCGCCGAGCGTCTCGCGACGCTGCGCCGTCACCAGCCCACCGGACCGCTGATGTGCGCCGAGTTCTGGGACGGCTGGTTCGACTGGTGGGGCAACGCCCATCACACGACGCCCGCGTCCGCGTCGGCCGCCGAGCTCGACGCACTGCTCGCGGCCGGGGCATCCGTGAACTTCTACATGTTCCACGGCGGCACCAACTACGGTCTCACCAACGGTGCGAACGACAAGGGCCGGTACCTGCCGATCGTGACGTCCTACGACTACGACGCGCCGCTCGACGAGCGCGGCGACCCGACCGAGAAGTACTTCGCCTTCCGCGAGGTCATCGCCAAGTACGCGACGGTGCCCGACGAGGTGCCGGCGGTCACAGGACCTGCACCGACATTCGAGGTCGCTCTCGAGCCGGTCTGGGCGTCGGCCGACGCATCTGCCGCGGCGCCGCCCGCGGCTGGGCCCACGCGGCCGGCGGCTCCGCTCGACCCGTCTGGGCCCCCGCAGCCGGAGGCCCCGCTCGACGCGCCAGCGGCGCGTAAAGGAGCAGCGGGAACTGCGAGTGGAGGGGCGGTGGGGACCGTGTCCCAGCCTGGGACGCCTCCGACCTTCGAGGAGCTGGGTCACCTCAGCGCCCTCGTCTCGTATGAGGCCGAGCTGCCCGACGGTCGCGGTGGCGTCCTGCGCTTCGGCGAGGTGCGAGACCACGCCTGGCTCTCTGTCGACGGTGTGCCGGTGGGCACGCTGTCGCGCACGCGCCACGAGGATGCTCTCGTCGTGCCCGACGGGCGTCGGGTGCGCGTCCTCGTCGAGGAGCAGGGCCGCGTGAACTACGACGTCCGGCTGGGTGAGTCCAAGGGTCTGATCGGACCTGTCACCCTCGACGGTGTGGCGCTCACCGCCTGGACCGCGACGCCGATCGATGTCGCCGCGCTGGGTGCCGCGGCGGCAGTGTCCGCGACCACCGGAGCTGCCGGTCCTGCGGTCCCGGATGCGGCGTCGACCTTTGCGGCGAATGCGGCGTCGGCCGGGGCCGAACCCCGCGTCGGCCCGTTCCTGCGGCGAGGGTCGTTCTCGCTCCAGTCGCCCGCCGACCTGTTCCTCGACACGGCCGGGTGGGGCAAGGGCTATGCGCTCGTCAACGGCTTCCTCCTCGGCCGGTACTGGAGCAGCGGGCCGCAGCGGACGCTGTACGTGCCGGCGGCCGCCCTGCACGCGGGGGAGAACTCGCTGGTCGTGATCGAGCTGGATCGCGTCACCGACACGGTCGCCCGGTTCGTCGCCGAGCCGGACCTCGGCCCCCGGGAGGAGTAGCCACCACGACCCGGCCGTCCGCTGTCCCGGTGGCACGACCGCACAAGTTCGGTCGTTAGCCATCTGGCGCAACTGCGTCCACTGGTTGATTGCGGCGGTGTCTCTGGGGCGAAGAGCACCAGCTCGCATTGACGCCCGCCGCCAGCCGAGGACGGTGCGGTGGGGTGCGGCCGCGGGTGCCCGCCTCGCGACGTCAGTTGCCCGTGTTGAGGGCGAGGATCGCCCGCTTCTCGGCGTCGGTGAGGTCGGACAAGGCGAGGACCTCCTGAAGTACAGGGGACTTGAGGGCGAGGTATCGCGCGATGTCCATCGCCGGGTCCCGGGCGAGTTCGGTCTTGATGGCGCCGTAGCGCTCACGGAGGTCTGCGCGCTCGCGCAGGATCGCGCGTACCGCGAGGTGGTTCCGCAGGTGCAGCGTGCCCTCTACGCAGATGTAGACGTTGCGTCGCGGATCATCGTCGGGGGCGGCCATCGCCTCCCGGTCGCTGACGCCGAGATCGCCGCGATGCGAGTAGCCGACGGCGACGAGTGCGGCGACCGCCGCCGCCACATCTTCACGCCGCACGACCACATCGATGTCGATGACCGGCTTGGCCGCCAGCCCCGCCACCGATGTCGAGCCGACATGTTCGATCGAGAGCACCGGCACGTGGGCCAGTGCCAGCCGCAGGTCCGCAGCCACCCGGGCGAACTGCTCCGGCCAATCTTCGGAGTAGGGCACGACGGTGACAGTCATGCCGACCAGCCTGGCATCTCGATCCGCAGCCAGCGTGCTGCCGGCAAGCGGCCGGTACCAGGACCGCGCATTGTGCAAGCGCTTACACGCGCAGCCGGAAGCTGGTTTACTGAGCGGATGCCTCCCGCCTCTCTGCCGTCTTCGACCGCTGCTGCGCGGGTCGCCGTCTGCGGCCCGGCCTCGTGGAACCACCTCATCCTGCTCGATCGCCTTCCTGATCCGGTGCCGCATATGCAGTTCGCGCTCGGTGACCACTACACGCTGGGCGGAACCTCTGCCGGGAAGGCGCTGCACCTCGCTGACGAGGGCATCGAGGTGGCGCTGCACGCGTTGATCGGCGACGACGAGGACGGCCGCCGAGTCGTGACGGCGCTGGCTGCGGGGAACGTACGGCTCGAGGCATATACCTCGGAGCGCACCGAGCGGCACGCGAACCTGATGACGCCGGCGGGGGAGCGCGTGAGCCTCTACCACTCGACGCCTTCGTCACCGTCGGCTGCCGACCTGGATCGCATGGAGGCCGCCCTCGGTGAGGCCGAGGTTGCCGTGGTGGACCTCAGCGAGGTCGGCGCAGCCCTCGTGGAACGGCGGCTGGCCGGTGCCGCCGGGGCGCCCATCTGGACCGACCTGCACGACTACGACGGCGCGTCGCCCTTCCACGAGCCATTCGTGCGCGCCGCCGATGTCGTGTTCATGAATGACGACGCCACCGGCGACCCGTGGGCGCTGATGCAGAGCTGTCTCGACCGCGGTCCGCGCATCGCGGTGTGCACGCTCGGCGCGCAGGGCGCGATCGCCCTTGCGGCGACGGGGGAGCGGTCGGAGATGCCGGCCGTACCGGTCGACGTCATCGACACCAACGGCGCGGGCGACGCCTTCTTCGCGGGGTTCCTCACTGCCTCGCTCGCCGGCGAGGATTTGACGAACTGCCTCGCTTGGGGTGCCCGCCAAGCTACGGTCGCGCTCGCATCCGAGCACCTCCATCCCGCCGTCGCGACTGTCGTCTGACGTGCCTCTCTCCGTCAGGTGGTGGATGTGCCTCCGCTTCGCATCATCCCTTTCGCCCGTCGCGCCGTGGCGGAGCATGCGGCTCGGCGTCTTCACGGCGCCTCGAACGGCGTGGTGATCGCGACCGTCAAACCGCATCATCCCTCCGCGCGTCGTGCAGTGGCGGGGCATACGGCTCGGCATGTTCGCGGCGCCTCGAACGGCGTGGTGGTGATCGCGACGCTCAGCATCGCATCACCCCTCGGCACGTCACGCGCCGGGATCACGTGGCCCCGCATCTTCAAGCCGCTTCGAAGCGGCGTGGTGATCTCGACGCGAGTCGAGTCGGCTCGCTGACCTCGCCGGTGTGCGGATCTGGGGGTGGATGCAGCCAATAGCTGTCGGCGTCGGTCAGAGGATCTCGGGTTCGGCGTATCCGCCAACCCTGGTTGTGCAGGCGCAGGTGACAGTTGCGGCACAGGGGGATGCCGTCATCGACATCCGTGCGCCCATGGTGCTCCCACCAGTGATCCAGATGATGGAACTCGCATTGCGAGATCGGCGCGGCGCACGACGGCCACATGCAGCCGCCGTCGCGCGCGGCGATCGCGATGCGCTGCTTTCGGGTGAACAGTCGCAGCTCGCGACCGACGTCGAGAGGTCGTCCTTCGGCGCTCCAGACGACCGGGATGGCGCCGGAATCGCAGAGTCGCGCCTCGACGACGCCCGAGGGAACCGCCGCGCCACCATCTTCGAAGTGCCCCACGCCCGTCACAGCCATCACGCCACGGCCCTCGGCTGCAGTGCGATCACGGACGACTCGACGAACGGCGTCGAGGCCACGAAACGGCCGAGGATCGCCGTCCGCGTAGGCTCGAGCGGGTGGCGGACCCGATGCATCTCGACGCGCGCGAAGACTCCGACGCGGTTGCCGCGGAGGCGCCGCATCGCGGCATCCTTCATCATGTCGAACTGCAGTTGCTCGACCTGGCGGTCACCTGGCCGGCGTTCGACTGGCTGCTCGGCGAACTCGGCTACGAGCCGTTCCAGGAGTGGCCGGGAGGCCGCAGCTGGCGGCTCGGTGCCACCTATCTCGTGCTGGCCGCGGCCCCGGGCGCCACCCCACACGATCGACGCGGGGCGGGGCTCAGCCATCTCGCGTTCCACGCGGGCACTCGCGGCGACGTCGATCGGCTCTGGGAAGCCGCGCCCGAACACCACTGGCGGAGGCTCTACGCCGACCGCCATCCATACGCGGGCGGCGGCGACCACTATGCGGCCTTCCTCGAGAACGCCGAGCGCTTCAAGGTGGAGTTGGTCGCGGGCTGAGTGCATCGTCCACTGACGCGCTGGATGCGGACCGGCTCGTCCGGCTGATCAAGCAGTGGGTGGATGCCTCGGTCGCCCTGTTCTTCGACAATCCGGGCTTCGCCGCCTCGTGCAGATCCGAACTGTGCGCAGGCTTGAGCCCGGCCCGACGTGATGGAGGATGGCGTGGAGTGCGCCGCGCTCGTTATCGTGATGATGGGAGGCGCTCAAGACGATGGAGCTGTGGGGCGGCAAGGTCGTGGGCGGCAGATGTCGCGCTGGTGAGGTAGCTGGGCGCGCCATTCTCTTCGTTCCGCTCCAGGGCATCTGGGAGCTGCACGACCTGCCGTGAGGCCGCCCCGACGACGAGTGCGACGACTCGTACTGGGAAGACGACCAGAGGACTCTCGACGTCACCAACGGCTGGGATATCGACTGGGTTGACCCGTCTCAGATTCGCAGCTTCATCGCTGAACACTTCGGCGGTCTGAACGCGGAGGACTTGGTGGGTAGGTCTGCCTAGCGTCCGTCCGACGGGGAGAGCGTAGTCATCGTGTCCGGCGCAGTTCCCGTCGCTCGCTCTTTCACCCCCCGATGCGTCTGGTCCGTCGAAGGGTCGTCAGGCTCGCCGTGCCCGCCTACGCTCATCGGTGTGGCGGACGGCATGCATTTCGAGAAGCTCGCCGACGAGTACGCCACCGCGCGCCCGTCCTACCCGCCGCAGCTGTGGCGCCGCCTGCACGACCTCGGGTTGCTGCGCCCGGGGACGACGGCGCTCGATCTGGGTGCCGGCAGCGGGCAGGCGACCGGAACGCTCTTGGCCGCCGGGCTGCGCGTGACAGCGATCGAGCCCGGCCGCCGACTGTCCCGCCTTCTTCGTGAGTCCTATCCGACCGCGACGGTGCAGGTCGCTCGCGCCGAAGACGTGGAGCTACCCGCGTCGAGCTTCGACCTCGTCGTCGCCGCGACGGCGATCCACTGGATGGACCTGTCGATCGTGCTTCCCCGTGTGCGCACGGCCCTCACGGACGGCGGGCGCCTGGCCGTGTGGCGCAACGTCTTCGGCGACTTCGAGGCACCTCCGACACCCCTCCGCGAGCGCGTCGCCGAGATCGTCCGAGCGCGCCGGGCGCCGGCGCGGACGGGTCCGCCCGCCGAGGACCTCACCGCAATGACCGGTGCGCTGACGGAGTCCGGCCTATTCGCGGTGGCGGATGCCTCGACCTACCGCTGGAGTATCGACCTCGACGCCGACGGGGTCGGCAGCCTCTTCCGCACGTTCAGCGACTGGTCTCCTGCCGAGGTGGCGCAGGCCGTGGACGCCGTGAGGGAGCTCGGCGGCACCGTCACCGAGCACTACTCCTCGTGGCTGCTCGTGCTTGCCCCGACGTCTCGCGAGAGCGGGTCCTGACGCCCCACGAGCGCGGGAAGCCTCCCCAGGCGGGGCGTCTACCGCAGCGCCGCCGCTGGCTCGGGTCGGTGCACACCGCGCGGCCGGTACCCGAGGGCGTCGGAGACTCCCGCGAGGTCGGCGAGGTACCAAAGGATCGCGAGCCACATCTCGGTGCCTTGCAGCCCCGGCTCGGTCTCGGCGAGTCCGCGGGCAGCAGGCGTCGGCTCGCGGAACGAGAACCCGGCGTCCGGCGTCCACGTCGAGAGCGCGTCCGACAGCAATCGTGCGGCGAGGTCCCGCACGTCGTCGCCGCGATAGCCGGTTCCGCGGGTGAGCCACAGCGGGTGCGCGACGTCGAGCACGTTGCACGCGTTGCGCGCGCCCGGGGCGAACCAGCGGGGATCGCGCGCGTGGCGCAGCACGGTATCGATCACGCGCTCGGGGTAGGGGAGCGGCATCCCGAACTGTGCGAAGGTGCCGCGCGAGGCCCGGTAGAAGCCGTTCACCACGGGCAGCAGCCCGCCGTCGGCGGTCGCCGCACCCCACATGCCGGTGTGCGGGTCGGCGTTGAGGGTCAGCCAGCCGAACAGCGCCTCCTCCACACCCGCCGGAATCGGATGCCCCGCCCGCCGTGTCCACAGAATCGCGGTGCCGAAGCCGTCGATGTGGTGTCCGGCGTTCCACGCGTCGGACCCCCACGGCAGACTCTCGCAGAACTCGACCACGCGCTCCGGCGTGGCCGCGGTGACCCACGTGAGAGGAGCCGGAAACGCCGACCCGAGCAGATCCAGCCCGTACCCGACGCTCAGCACGTGGTACGCGACGTCGCCGTGCGAGAAGCCGAGGCCCGCCTGCTGCTGTCCGTCCGCGTCGAGGGGTGCGACGGCGCCGGTCGCGGCATCCTGCCAGCCCTGCAGCCGCCGGATCTGCGCGGCCGCGGGAGCCTGCGGGGGCGCCGTGCGGAGCAGCAGGTCGGCGATCTCGACCGCATCGGCCTGCGCACGAATCGTCGGCGACGTGCCGGGACGGTCGGCGAAGAGTCCGAGGTCGTCGTTCCATGCGCGCTGGAGGAGAGTGGATGCCTCCGCCCGAGCGCGTGCGGCGAGCTCAGCGACCCGCTCGGCAAGGCCGGTGGTGTCGTCCACGCTCGACGAGGGCGCTCCAGTCGAGGCCGGTGCCGCGGTCGGTGCCGGGGTCGGGGTCGGGGTCGAGCCGAAGGTCGCCGCGGGGATAGGGTCAGCAGCCAGGGCGGAGGTTGAGTGAGCGACCGGCGCCGACACAGCGACCTTCGCCGACCCAGCGACCGGGGCCGAGCCAGCCACCGAGGCGCCGGCTGAGTCAGCGGTCGAGTCCCCGAGGGAGTCGGCGACCGACGCTGAAGTCGCGGCGGAGGGTGGAGGTCCGTCAGCGCTCACGGCATCGCCATCGCGGGCTGCGGCCTGCGCCACGATTGCGCGCATGGCCGCCGCGGCGGCGAAGGCCGCGCCGGTCTCGCTGACGGGGGCACCCTCCTCGGCCGCGCTCTCCGCAACCGCCTGGACACCCGCACCAGCACCGGCACCGCCGTCCACGCCGCGCGCGGCGGCATCGGCAGCCGCGTCCGGCGCGACCCCGGTGTCGTCCGGCTCGACGCGCCAGCGGATGAACCGCGCGGGGTTGCCGCCGACGACGGCGCCGGCGGGGACGTCCTTGGTGACCACGGCGCTCGCGGCGAGCACCGAGTGGGAGCCGACGCGGACGCCGTCGAGGATCACGACGTGGGAGCCGATCCACACGTCGTCGCCGATCTCGATGCCCTTCGAGGTGAGCGGCTGCCGGAAGACCGGTGTGCCGGATTCCATCGAGTGGTTGAAGCCGACGATCGACGTGTGTGCGCCGATGCGCACGCCGTCGCCCATGGTGACGCGTCCGCGGATGACCGTGTAGGGGTTGATGCTGCAGTCGGCCCCTGCGTTGAGATCACCGGTGAGGTAGGCGCCGGCGGCTACGTAGGTGCGGTCACCGAGGCGCAGCGCGTCGTTGTCGATCGACGCGAGCTCCGAGACGAAGCACTGCTCTCCGAGCGTGTGATCGGCGCGGCCTTCGACCAGTGCGTGCTGGATCGCGAGCTGCGCGTCGCGCTCGTCGACCGAGGCTTCGCGCCAGAAATCCCAGGGCGAGTACTCGTGGGCGGCGATCGCTGGCATAGAGAGGGGATGACGGGAATCGAACCCGCGCTATCAGCTTGGGAAGCTGAAGTTCTGCCATTGAACTACATCCCCGTGCAGCCTTTCGGCGCGTGGCAAGGATAACAGAGCGGATGCCGTGCGCACGAAGTCGCGGCATCCGTCACCGTCGTCCGAGGTCACTGATGGTGCAGTCTCTTACCGATCTTCCACAGAACTCAAGCTTGGAGCAGTCGGAGCACCGTCACCGGGACGCTGTCGCGGGCGGGTGATGCGGGACTCCCCGCTGGTGACTGTCGTTGGGCGCTCCGACTCGAACACGAGCACCCGTGGGGACCGGCTATCGGGCGGGCGCGCTGGAGCTCACCGCGGTGCTCCGGTCACTCGCGCGGCACCGCTACGCCGGCGGTACGCAGCTTGGCTTCAGTGAGCGCGGTCAATCGGGCTGAGATGGGTGCCTGGTCCTGGCCATGGTTGTTGATCAGCGCGTACTTGGCGGCGGCCTCAGTCCAGGCGCGCATGATCTCGGGGTCGCCGAGGAGGTCCCGGTTGGCGAGGTAGTGGTCGGCCGTGGCGGTGGCGAGTTCCTCGATGCGCGGATCGTCGGCGTCCCAAGCCTCGGCCTCCCAACTGCGCTTGGTCAGGTCGACGAACACGGGATCGTCGAGCCGGAGTTCGATCTGGGCGAGGAAGCTCTCGAAGCCCACTGGCAGCAGCGCTCGAGCCAGCACGAATCCCTCACGTTGGCCGACCACGTAATCGGGACTGAAGCCGAGGGCGCGCATCCGGTCGAGCACGGCGCACGCCCGGTCCGGCAGGAGAGCCCGGTCGCCGTCGGCGAGCCGGTGCAGCGTGTCGCGGCGTGCGATCAACGCCGAGATCTGACCGGTAAGTCGCTGTTCGACGTCGACGAGGGCGGCGGCGAACTGCTCCGTGCCGGCGTCGAGCAGGGGCCCGATCTCGACCAGCGGCACCCCGGCGGCCGCCAAGGTGCGAACCTGGACCAGCCGCAGCAGCTCGCTCGATCCGTAACGCCGATAGCCAGAACTGTCACGGCCCGGCTCTTCGACCAGCCCGAGCCGGTGGTAGTGCCGCACTGTCTTCACCGTGACGCCGGCGAAGGTCGCCGCAAGCCCGATCGTCAGTCCGCCGCCCATGCCCTAACGACCCGGCCGTTCGAGGGCTGCCACCTCGCGCACGGCGACAGCAACGGCGATGGAGTCCTTCCTCAGGACGCTTCCGTGGTTGCTTCCGACCTTCGCGCTCACCTTCAGGTTCGGGTTGCGGACCAGCAGCGGGTCGATGGCCTTGCGCATCTGCTCCTGCAGGTCGTCGCGGCTTCCGAGGGCCTCTCCGGATGCGACGACGTACCGGACTGGCACGACCATGCCGTCGAGTACAGGCTCGAGGGCGGCGTGGAGCAGGTGGGACTCGATGGCAAGATCCGCGTGGGTCTCGGCGGAGAACCGCGCGGCCAGACCCAACGGGCGAACCAGCGGCATCAGCGGCTTCAATCGCTTGAACACCTTCCGGATCTCGTCGTGGCCGGCCTCGTCCGTCCAGCCGGCCGGATACGGGCCATCGACACCCACCACACCCAGTGCGCGGGCTGGGTTGCGACTCGCCCAGTGCACACCGAGCAGGGCTCCGTACGACCAACCGACCAGCAGCGGACGGTCCACGCCCCTCGCATCGAGGACGGCGTCGATGTCGCGCACGCAGGCCTCGAACGAGTAGTCGGTCGCGAGCTTGGACTTCCCACGTGCCCGTTCGTCGAAGGTGATGTGGCGGTACCCCGGCCCGAGCTCTGCGATGACGCGCTGCCAGTGCCGCTTGGAGGCATATGAGCCGTTCAGGTAGACGACGGGGGTGCCCGGACCACCGGTGTCTGTGACGGCCAGGGCCGTGTCCTCGATTGACACCATGCCGGTCCATGCGGGGTTTGTGGCTGTCGTTGCGCTCGTCGTATTCATGGTGTCAGCCTTCACCTTGACCCAAGGTCAAGGTCAAGACCCGTCCTCAGGCCAAGAGCTTCGTGAGCAGTTGGACGAATGTGCGTGCTTCGTGCGTGGTGAGGGGCGCGAGTAATTCCACTTGGACGGCCTCGACCAACGACTCGCAGAGCTGGAGTCGATGGTCGAGGCCGTCCAAGT
>NZ_MWLP01000082.1:0-30786 GCF_010634885.1 Microbacterium sp. B35-04
GCGAGGTCGCCGCCCTCGCTGGCCGTGAGCTCCCAGAACGGCGCCTGGAACAGCGCGCCGAGGATGTGGCCGCCGTAGGCGGCGATGCCGACGAGGATGCCGAGGATGACCCACGCGCCCCAGCGACCGCGGTTGATGATCGCCCCGAGCAGCCAGAACGCGATGAAGAAGACCACGACCGGCACCCACAGCGACCACGTGGCCAGTGCGCCGAGGACCGTCGTGCCGACGTTCTCGCCGGTGACCTCTCCCTCGATCGCGCCGACGCCGAGCCAGACGGCGAGATAGAGCACCGCGAAAGCGAGGGCGGCGAGAAGGCCGATGGCGCCGGCTGCCGCGCGGTTTCCGCGCGGACGCGGCGCCTCGGGCGCCTGCACGAAGATGGGCTGCGGAGCGGCGGCGGCGGCGACGACGGCGGGCTCGGCGGCGACGACGGCGGGCTCGGCGACGACCGGCTCGCTCGGAGTCACGACCGGTGCCGCCACGACCGTCGGCGCATCGTCGGCAGCGACCGGCGCGACGGGTGCCGCGGTCGAGGTGTACTCGAGGGATGCCGCCTCCGGCGATGCCCACGGGTCGGGCTCCGGGTCGGCAGGTGCAGCGGTCGCCGGTGCGACGACCTCGTCGGTCGCGACGTCGGCCGGCTCGGCGGCGCGCCGCGCAGCGGCCTCGTCGGTCACGACCGGGGTGTGCTCGTCGGACGCGGCGGTCTGGTCGGACACCACATCTTCATCGGAGCGGTCGGCGGAGATCGGAGCTTCGGCGGGGGCGGCGTCGGCGGCGACCGCGTCACCGCGGGCGGCCTCTGCGTCGGCGAGACCTTCGTTCGCACGGCCGACGACGTCGTCGACGCCGTTGGGCTCTTCGACGGGTTCGCCGTAAGACGACTTGGGGTCACTCATCGCAGGCACTCCTCACGCAGGGCCAGTCCCCGCAGTGGCAGAGTAGCCCGCAGGTCCACGCATGCCGCGGAGGCGTGCCGCGAGAATCCACAGCAGGCGCACGGCGCGGCGTCTCGCGCAGCGCCGCCCACTACCCTGAGCCCATGGCATCCCCAGCGACCCGGCTCCCGGTGTCAGCCCTCGCCGGCCCGCGCAGCGTCGCGCGCACGCCCACCCGAGCGCGGCGGCGTGCGGCGGGCGCGGCATCCGTCCTCCTCGCTCTCGTCGTCCTGACGGCGTGCGCCCCCGACGAGGCCCCCGCCGGCGGTGAGTTCACCTACACGCCGACTCCTTCGGCGGACGCCTCGGCGACGCCCACCCCGACACCGTCGGCGACCGCCCTCGCCGACATCCCCGACGACTGCCGCGCGATGCTCACCGCTGATGTGCTGGCGCAGCTCGACGGGGTGCCGCTCAACGATCCCGCCTTCGGCTCGTCGGGTCCCCAGCCCGATGGCGGCCTGGTGTGCGTGTGGCGCGATCCCGCCACCGACACGACCGGGCTCGTCACCACGATCAGCTACATGTCGCGCGGCCCGGCGCTCGAGATGCTCAACAAGCTCGTGGCGGACGAGGGCTACACCTGCTACACGCCGGACGGCGGCACGCGCTGCGAGAAGACCTGGCAGAACGCGACCTACCCGGTCACCGACGGCCGCACCCTGTTCTGGCGCGACGACATCCTCGTCGACACGGCGTACTCGAATCTCGCCCCCATCGGGTACACCGCCGCGCTCGTTGCGAGCATCTTCGGCTGAGGGACGTCCTCCGGGGTCAGCCCCAGATGGTGCGATCGAGTCGCGCTCCGAAATCCTCGGGGTGCCACTGGGTCTCGACACTCACGAGCCAGAGCCCCTCGCGCAGGGTGTGCTCCTCCCGCACGGCGCCCCGCGTGCGTGCGCACGCCGTCGCCGGCCCCTTGGCCTCACACGAGAACCCCTCGCCGGCGAGCGCGGCCTCGGCGATGGCGGCGGCATCCGCGTCGACTTTCGAGAGCGTCGTGACGATGTCGCCCGTGTCGAACCGCCACGTGCAGGTCACCAGCACCTCGGGCGCCGCCGCGTCGGCGAACGATGTCGCGGTCGTCGCCGGCGGCGCCTGGGACTGGCCGAGGAGCGACCCCGGCCGCCACATCAGCTCGTTCCACAGATCGTCGGCGTACAGCGTGCGGCAGTCGATCGCGCCGCCCTCCGCTGCGGTCTGCGCCGGCGTCTGACGGGGTGTGGCGCTCGGCTGCGGCGCCGTAGCGCTCCGCAGCCTGTCGCCGACCCACGCGACCGTCACGGGCAGCATCGGCAGCGACAGCCACACGAGCGTGCCCACGACGGCGGCGCACAGCATCCCGGCGGGCACGGCGATCCAGGCATTGCGACCGCCGATCCGCGACATGGGGCCCCCAACCTCCGTCTTCCACGGTAAGCCGGGGGGCCGGGTTGAGATCGATACACGCCGCAGAACCGTCGCGGCGGCCGCGACGGCGCGAGAACGGTCGCCGCGCCCTCCCTCGCGGCTTCGGGCTGGAAGGATACTCCGCCGATGCGCCGAGTGCCACCCTCTCTTCACAACCGGGTTCATCACGCACGGTTGTCGTCACGGCGGATCTCCGAAGCCGGCACATCGCCGGCCCGACCCCGCCGCGAGATGGAGGAGGAGCATGTCGACTTACGACACCGACCCGTATGCGAATCAGAGCACGGGTACCGGCCAGAGCACAGGCTCGGCCGACGTCAAGGAGCGCGCGGTCGAGACCGTCGCGGAGGTGGACGCGGGTGCCAAGTACGTCGCCGGCGTCGCCGGCGAAGAGGCCAAGGACGTGGCCCACGACGCGAAGGACGCCGCTCGCGGTTTCCTTTACGAGACCCGCGCGCAACTGTCGGACCAGGCGTCGACGCAGCAGCGCCGAGCCGCGGGCGCACTGCGCACTACGGGCGACGAACTCGCCGGGCTGGCTGACGGCACGGCTACGGGCTCCGGAACGGCGACCAAAGCCGTGCGCGCCGTCGGCGAGCAGACCCGCCGCGTCGCCGACTGGCTGGAGCAGAAAGAACCCGCCGACGTGGTGTACGAGGTCCGGACCTTCGCGCGCCGGCACACGGGTGCCTTCCTGGCCATCGCGGTCGGAGTCGGCCTCGTCGCCGGTCGCCTCACCCGGGCTCTCGTTTCGGACGCCCGCGACAATGATCGGACCACGGACCGAACGCTCGATGCCTATGGCCGCACCCAGCAGCCCCTCGTCACGGGCTCACCGACCGTCGCAGGCGGCACCACCGCCGGCCTCGGTGGCACGGCTGCCGGTGCAGGCGCGCAGGGAACGACGGGCTACGAGGGTGACACCCCGATCGGCGACGCTCTCTCGAGCGACCCGCTGACCACCGGCACCAGCCCCGGTGCGACCACCGGAGCAGAAGACGAGTGGTCCGCGACAGGAGAGGCACGACGATGACGGATATGCCCACGCCGTCTCAGCAGAAGGCGGCCGAGACATCGCTGGGCGAGCTGGTAGGCGAGGTTTCGCGTGACCTGTCAGAGCTCATGCGCAAGGAGCTCGAGCTTGCGAAAGCCGAGCTCTCAGAGTCGGCCAAGCGAGCCGGTGCGGGCGCAGGGCTCCTCGGCGGCGCCGGGTACGCCGGCGCGATGGCAGTCTTCTTCCTGTCCGTCGCCCTGTGGTGGGGTCTTGGCGACCTCATCGACAGCCTCGGCTGGTCGGCCGTGATCGTGGCCGTCATCTGGGCGATCATCGCCGCGATCCTCTTCGCCGTCGGGCGGAAGCGACTGAAGACCGTGCAAGGGGCTCCGAAGACGGTCGAGACCGTCAAGGAGATCCCCGACGCGCTCAAGAGAAATCAGGAGAACCGATAATGAGCAACGCAGAGCAGATCCGCGCCGATATCGAGGTCACGCGCGACGAACTGGGCCGGGATGTGGACGCACTCGCCGACAAGGTCTCGCCCCCGAAGATCATGGAACGGCAGAAGACGCGCGTCCGGCAGGTGCTCGGCGACGTCAAGGGTCGTGTGATGGGCGTCGCCGACGACGTCGGCGACTCGGCATCCTCGGCCGGCCACACGGTCGGCGACAAGCTCGGCGCGGCGGGCGACGCGGTGAAGGACCTGCCGAACCGAGCGAAGGCGCAGACTCAGGGCACGCCGCTCGTGGTCGGGCTCCTCGCCGCCGGTGTCGGCTTCCTTGTCGCGAGCCTCATCCCCGCGACGGACGCTGAGAAGCGCTGGAGCACCCAGCTCCGCGACCAGGCGCAGCCGCTCGTCGACAAGGCGGTGGACAAGGCGAAGGATGCCGCGCAGGATGTGGCGCAGAACCTCAAGGAGCCGGCGAAGGACGCCGTCAACCAGGTCAAGGATTCGGCCGCCGCATCCGCCGAGACCGTGAAGGAAGAGGCCCAGAGCACCGCGGAGCGGGTCAAGGCGAACGTCGCCCCGAGCAGCGGTTCGACGGGCAGCACCGGCACCACCGGAGTTTCGGGCACCCCCGGAGCCACGGGCACGACCGGCACCACGGGTGACACGGGGCGGACGACGCAGTACTGAGTCGCGGCATCCGTTCTCCGGGAACGGCGAAGGGCCCTGGCAGAAGCCAGGGCCCTTCGCTTGCGACGTGCGGGTCCGATCGGACCCTGGTCGACTCAGTTGTAGTCGGTGGTGAAACCGTCCGTCGAGAAGCTGTCGAAGTCGACGTAGCTCAGGTCGGCGTCGGTGTACGCGCCGTCCGAGGCGAAGATGCGGTTGGGGTACCGCTCGCTCTTGGCCTCTTCCGTCGCCTCGACCGTGACATCGCGGTACTTCGCGAGGCCGGTCCCGGCGGGGATGAGCTTTCCGATGATGACGTTCTCCTTGAGGCCGACGAGCGGGTCGCTCTTGCCCTCCATGGCCGCCTGCGTCAGGACGCGGGTGGTCTCCTGGAACGACGCGGCCGACAGCCACGACTCGGTCGCGAGCGACGCCTTCGTGATACCCATCAGCTCGGGACGACCCGACGCGGGGCGCTTGCCCTCGGCCACGGTCTCGCGGTTGATGTTCTGGTACTTCTTGAAGTCGACCAGCTCACCCGGCAGCAGCGTCGTGTCGCCGTGGTCGACCACGGTGACCTTCCGCAGCATCTGACGGACGATGACCTCGATGTGCTTGTCGTGGATCGGCACACCCTGCGAGCGGTACACGCCCTGGACGCCGTTGACGAGGTACTTCTGCACCTCGCGGGCACCCTGCACGCGCATGACCTCCTTGGGGTCCAGCGTGCCGACCTGCAGGGGCTGACCGACCGTGACGCGCTGCCCGTCCTCGACCAGGAGCGTCGCGCGCTTCAGGACCGGGTAGACGTGCGGCTCGTCGCCGTTGTCGGGCGTGAGGATGACCTTCTTCGACTTCTCGGTCTCGTCGATCGTGATGCGGCCATCGGCCTCGGCGATCGGCGACGCACCCTTCGGGGTGCGGGCCTCGAACAGCTCCTGCACGCGGGGCAGACCCTGCGTGATGTCATCGGCCGAGGCCGAACCGCCGGTGTGGAAGGTACGCATGGTCAGCTGCGTGCCGGGCTCACCGATCGACTGGGCCGCGATGATGCCGACGGCCTCGCCGATGTCGACGATCTTGCCGGTCGCGAGCGAACGGCCGTAGCACTTCGCGCAGACACCGACGGCCGAGTCGCAGGTGAGCACCGAGCGGACCTTGATCGACTCGACACCCGCCGCCACCAGCTTGTCGATGAGCACGTCGCCGACGTCCTCACCGGCGGAGGCGACGACCTCGCCCTTCGGGTCGACCGCGTCGGCCGCGAGCGTGCGGGCGAACACCGAGTTCTCGACGTTCGCGTCGCGCACCAGTTCGCCGTCGGCGCCGGGGGCGGCGATGGTGAACTCGAGGCCCTTGGTCGTGCCGCAGTCCTCCTCGCGGATGATGACATCCTGCGAGACGTCCACGAGACGACGGGTCAGGTAGCCCGAGTCGGCGGTACGGAGGGCCGTGTCGGCCAGACCCTTACGGGCACCGTGCGTCGCGATGAAGTACTCCGCCACCGACAGACCCTCGCGGTACGAGGAGATGATCGGACGCGGGATGATCTCACCCTTGGGGTTGTTCACCAGGCCTCGCATACCCGCGATGTTGCGGATCTGCAGCCAGTTACCACGAGCACCCGACGAGACCATCCGGTTGATGGTGTTGTCGGCCGGGAAGTTGTCCCGCATCGCCTTCTGGACCTCGTCGGTCGCCTCGGTCCAGATCTTGATGAGCTCCTGACGACGCTCGGCGTCGGTGGTGAGACCCTTCTCGAACTGCGCCTGGACCTTCGCGGCCTGCTTCTCGTAGCCCGCGACGATCTCGCCCTTGTTCGGCGGCGTGAGGATGTCGCTGAGCGCCACGGTGACACCCGAACGGGTGGCCCAGTAGAAGCCGGCGTCCTTGATGCGGTCGAGCGAAGCCGCGACCTCCACCTTCGGGTACTCCTCGGCCAGCTTGTTCACGATCTGCGACAGCTTGCCCTTGTCGGCCTGCTCGCGAACGAACGGGTAGCCCTTGGGGAGCGTGTCGTTGAAGATCGCCTGGCCGAGCGACGCGTCCACGAGGCCGTGGCGCTCGTAGCCCTCGGGCGCTTCGCCCTCGAGGAACGTCAGCCCGGGGACGCGGATGCGCACCTTGGCCTGCAGGTCGAGGGTGCCCTCGTCCTTGGCCAGGATCGCCTCGCCGACCGAGCCGAACACGCGGCCCTCGCCGGCTGCGCCCTCGATGACCGTGGTCAGGTGGTGCAGACCGATGATCATGTCCTGCGAGGGCAGGGTCACCGGACGGCCGTCCGACGGCTTCAGGATGTTGTTCGACGCCAGCATCAGGATGCGGGCCTCGGCCTGGGCCTCGACCGACAGCGGCAGGTGCACGGCCATCTGGTCACCGTCGAAGTCCGCGTTGAACGCGGCGCAGACGAGCGGGTGCAGCTGGATGGCCTTGCCCTCGACGAGCTGAGGCTCGAAGGCCTGGATGCCGAGACGGTGCAGCGTGGGTGCGCGGTTGAGCAGCACGGGACGCTCGCGGATGATCTCCTCGAGCACGTCCCACACCTCGGGACGCGTGCGCTCGACGGCGCGCTTGGCCGCCTTGATGTTCTGCGAGTGACCGAGGTCGATCAGGCGCTTGATCACGAACGGCTTGAACAGCTCGAGCGCCATCTGCTTGGGCAGACCGCACTGGTGGAGCTTGAGCTGCGGGCCGACGATGATGACCGAACGGCCCGAGTAGTCCACGCGCTTGCCGAGGAGGTTCTGACGGAACCGGCCCTGCTTGCCCTTGAGCATGTCGGACAGCGACTTCAGCGCACGGTTGCCCGTGCCCGTGACGGGACGACCGCGGCGGCCGTTGTCGAACAGCGCGTCGACGGCCTCCTGCAGCATCCGCTTCTCGTTGTTCACGATGATCTCGGGAGCACCGAGGTCGATCAGGCGACGGAGGCGGTTGTTGCGGTTGATCACGCGACGGTAGAGGTCGTTCAGGTCGGAGGTCGCGAAGCGGCCACCGTCCAGCTGCACCATCGGGCGCAGCTCCGGCGGGATCACCGGGACGACGTCGAGCACCATCGAGGCCGGGCTCATACCGGTCTGCAGGAACGAGTTGACGACCTTGAGGCGCTTGATCGCACGGATCTTGCGCTGGCCCTTGCCCTCGGAGATCTGCAGGTGCAGGTCCTCGGACTCCTGAGCCAGGTCGAACGCCTCGAGGCGACGCTTGATCGACTCGGCGCCCATGTGGGCCTCGAAGTACTGACCGAAGCGGTCCTGCAGCTCGTGGAAGATCTCGTCTTCGCCCTTGAGCTGGCCGACCTCGAGCGTGCGGAAGTCCTCCCACACCTTCTCGAGGCGCGTGATCTGGTCGTCGGTGCCCTTGCGGATACCGGCCATCTCCTTCTCGGCGGCGTCCTTGACCTTCTTCTTCTGGTCGGCCTTGGCACCCTCCTCCTCGAGCGCGGCGAGCTCCTCCTCCAGCTTCTGGAGGCGAGCGGCGACACGCGCGTCGCGGCGGTCGGCGAGCGTCTTGAGCTCGAGGCGGATGTTGTTCTCCTGCGTCGAGAGGTCGCGGTGGCGAGCCTCCTCGTCGACGGAGATCACCATGTACGCAGCGAAGTAGATGACCTTCTCGAGGTCCTTCGGCGCCATGTCGAGCAGGTACCCGAGGCGCGACGGGACGCCCTTGAAGTACCAGATGTGCGTGACGGGCGCGGCGAGCTCGATGTGGCCCATGCGCTCACGGCGCACCGAGGACTTGGTGACCTCGACGCCGCAGCGCTCGCAGACGATGCCCTTGAAGCGGACGCGCTTGTACTTGCCGCACGCGCACTCCCAGTCGCGCGAGGGTCCGAAGATCTGCTCGCCGAACAGACCGTCCTTCTCGGGCTTCAGGGTGCGGTAGTTGATGGTCTCGGGCTTCTTGACCTCGCCGTAGGACCAACGACGGATGTCGTCAGCGGTGGCCAGGCCGATGCGAAGCTGATCGAAAGTGGTTGATTCGAGCACTGGTTCTCCTGTGTCGGAAATTCGTTCGTTACCTGGCGCGCTTAGATCTCGTCGATCGACGACGACTCGAAGCGGCTGGAGATGTTGATGCCGAGCTCTTCCGCTGCGCGGAAGGCGTCGTCGTCGGTGTCGCGGAGGTTGACCGCCGTGCCGTCGGCCGAGAGCACCTCGACGTTCAGGCAGAGCGACTGCATCTCCTTCATGAGCACCTTGAACGACTCGGGGATGCCGGGCTCCTGGATGTTCTCACCCTTGACGATCGCCTCGTACACCTTGACGCGGCCGAGGATGTCGTCGGACTTGATCGTGAGGAGCTCCTGGAGCGCGTACGCGGCGCCGTAGGCCTCGAGGGCCCACACCTCCATCTCACCGAAGCGCTGACCGCCGAACTGCGCCTTACCACCGAGCGGCTGCTGGGTGATCATCGAGTACGGACCCGTCGAGCGCGCGTGGATCTTGTCGTCCACGAGGTGGTGCAGCTTCAGGATGTACATGTAGCCGACCGAGATCGGAGCCGGGAACGGCTCGCCGGAGCGGCCGTCGAACAGCTGCGTCTTGCCCGTGGAGTCGATCAGGCGGTCGCCGTCGCGCGTGGGCAGCGTCGAGTCGAGCAGACCCGCGATCTCGGCCTCGAAGGCACCGTCGAACACCGGGGTGGCGACCTTGGTGCCCGCGGGGGCCTCGAACGCCTGCTCCGGAAGCCGGGCGGCCCACTCGGGGGTGCCCTCGACCTTCCAGCCCTGCTGCGCGATCCAGCCCAGGTGCAGCTCGAGGACCTGGCCGAAGTTCATTCGACCGGGGATGCCGAGCGGGTTCAGGATGACCTGGACCGGCGTGCCGTCCGCGAGGAACGGCATGTCCTCGACGGGGAGGATCTTCGCGATGACGCCCTTGTTGCCGTGACGACCGGCGAGCTTGTCGCCCTCGGTGATCTTGCGCTTCTGGGCGATGTAGACCACGACGCGGCGGTTGACGCCCGAGCCGAGCTCGTCGTCGCCGTCCTCCGCGTTGAACTCCTTGACCGCGATGATCGTGCCCTGCTCACCGTGGGGCACCTTCAGCGACGTGTCGCGGACCTCGCGGCTCTTCTCGTTGAAGATCGCGCGGAGCAGGCGCTCCTCGGCCGACAGCTCGGTCTCGCCCTTGGGCGTGACCTTGCCGACGAGGATGTCGCCGGGGCGAACCTCGGCGCCGATGCGGATGATACCGCGCTCGTCGAGGTCCTTCAGCAGGTCGGGGCTCACGTTGGGAAGATCACGGGTGATCTCCTCCTTGCCGAGCTTCGTGTCGCGGGCGTCGACCTCGTACTCCTCGATGTGGATCGACGAGAGGGTGTCGTCCTTCACCAGGTCCTGGCTCAGGATGATCGCGTCCTCGAAGTTGTGACCCTCCCACGTCATGAACGCGACGAGGAGGTTCTTGCCGAGCGCGAGCTCGCCGTTCTCCGTCGCGGGACCGTCGGCGATGACCTCGCCGGCCTCGACGCGCTCGCCGGCCGAGACCACGACGCGCTGGTTGTAGCTCGTGCCCTGGTTGGAGCGGTCGAACTTGCGCAGGAAGTAGTCCTGCGTGCCGCCCTCGTCGAGCTGCACGGTCACGACGTCGGCCGACACCTCGACGACGACACCGGCCTTGTCGGCGGTGACGACGTCACCGGCGTCGATCGCGGCGAAGCCCTCCATGCCCGTGCCGACCACCGGCGACTCCGAACGGAGAAGCGGCACGGCCTGGCGCTGCATGTTCGCGCCCATGAGGGCGCGGTTCGCGTCGTCGTGCTCGAGGAACGGGATCAGCGAGGTCGCGACCGACACCATCTGGCGCGGCGAGACGTCCATGTAGCCGATCTCCTCCGAGTGGAAGAGGTCGACCTCGCCGCCGTTGCCGCGACGGGCGAGGACGCGGTCCTGGGCGAAGCGGCCGTCGGCCTTCAGCTCGACACCGGCCTGCGCGACGATGTAGTCGCTCTCTTCCGAGGCGGTCAGGTAGTCGATCTGGTCGGTGACCTTGCCGTCGACCACGCGGCGGTACGGCGTCTCGATGAAGCCGAACGCGTTGATGCGCGCGAACGAGGCGAGCGAGCCGATCAGGCCGATGTTCGGGCCTTCCGGGGTCTCGATGGGGCACATACGGCCGTAGTGCGACGGGTGGACGTCGCGGACCTCGACGCCGGCGCGCTCACGCGACAGACCGCCGGGGCCGAGGGCCGAGAGGCGGCGCTTGTGCGTCAGACCCGCGAGCGGGTTGTTCTGGTCCATGAACTGCGACAGCTGCGACGTTCCGAAGAACTCCTTGATCGCGGCCACCACGGGGCGGACGTTGATCAGGGTCTGCGGCGTGATCGCCTCGATGTCCTGCGTGGTCATGCGCTCGCGGACGACGCGCTCCATGCGCGACAGACCGGTGCGGACCTGGTTCTGGATGAGCTCGCCGACCGCGCGGATGCGACGGTTGCCGAAGTTGTCGATGTCGTCGACGTCCAGACGGATCTCGGCCGGCTTGCCGCCGCGCACACCGTCGAAGGTGACGTCGCCGCGGTGGATGCGCACGAGGTACTTGATGGTGGCGACGATGTCGTCGACCGTCAGCACCGAGTCCGACAGCGGCTTGTCGAGGCCGAGCTTGTGGTTGATCTTGTACCGGCCGACCTTGGCGAGGTCGTAGCGCTTCGGGTTGAAGTAGAAGTTGTCCAGGAGCGCGCGGGCGGCCTCGGCGGCGACCTGCTCGCCCGGACGGAGCTTGCGGTAGATGTCGCGGAGGGCGTCTTCCTTGGTGAGGATGGTGTCCTTCGACAGCGTCTCTTCGATCGAGTCGAAGCCGGCGAACTCGGCGAGGATGTCCTCGCTGGTGAGGCCGAGCGCCTTGAGGAAGACGGTGACCGACTGCTTGCGCTTGCGGTCGATGCGGACGCCGACCTGGTCGCGCTTGTCGATCTCGAACTCGAGCCATGCGCCACGGCTCGGGATGACGCGCGCCGAGACGATGTCCTTGTCGGACGTCTTGTCGGCGGTCTTGTCGAAGTAGACGCCGGGCGAACGGACGAGCTGCGACACGACGACGCGCTCGGTGCCGTTGATGATGAACGTGCCCTTGCCGGTCTGGAGCGGGAAGTCGCCCATGAAGACCGTCTGGGTCTTGATCTCACCGGTCTGGTGGTTCATGAACTCGGCCTCGACGTAGAGCGGGGCCGCGTACGTCTTGCCGCGCTCCTTGCACTCCTCGATGGAGTACTTCTCAGGCTCGAGATAGGGGTTCGTGAACGAGAGCTGCATGGTCTCGCTCAGGTCCTCGATCGGGCTGATCTCCTCGAAGATCTCCTCGAGGCCGCTGATCTCGGGCACGTCGGTGCGACCGTCGGCCTTCGCCTGGGCGACACGGGCCTTCCAGGCCTCGTTGCCCACGAGCCAGTCGAACGACTCGGTCTGCAGCGCGAGAAGGTCGGGGACCGTCAGCGTGTCGGAGATCTTGGCGAACGAGAGGCGGGAAGCTCCGCGTCCGTTCTTGGGGGTGGTGGGGTTGGATGCGTTGCGCGCAGCAGCCAAGGGGATTACCTCCGTGGGCCCGTAGGGCTCGTTTCCTTGTCGTCAGGTGGAGTGCTCTCTTCCCCGAAACCCGCGCGGCACTCCTCGCGTGAACGCGGGGGGGCGCGGGCACAGCCGACCACCATATGAGGGCAGGGGGAATCCAAGAGCGCAAAGACCAACTATACGTCGAACGACGCGCCGTGTCCAGTCGGAATCTTGAAATGTTCCGGATGCTGCGGTATAAGGCCGCCGCGGACGGCGACGGCCGCCCCCGCGACGCGAGGGCGGCCGGGATTTCGGAGACTACGGTGCCGTGCTCTCAAGATTTCCGCGGCACGCCTCGCCCGGTGAGGGCACGAGCTCATCGATGCCGAGCTCCTTCGCGAGCGGGCGCTGGAACATTCCGTAGTTCTGCACGCCGTGGTGGCGGTCCACCCCGGCCGGCGACTGGTTGCCACGCAGCGCGAGCCCGTCATCCGGGAACGGGATCACACCCTCGATCGAGTCCGCGGTGTCCAGACCCGAGAACGCACAGATCGACGCCGCGGTGTCGTGACCTGCGATCGGCGTGTCATCGCCGTTCCCGTTGACCTCTCCTGCCATTGCGGCTCCGCCGCTGCCGAGCACCAGCCCGATCGCTACGACGGCACATGCCAAGACCTTCTTCATCGCATTCCCCTCCCCATGGTGACGCCCGAAGCCCCGGATCGGACGAACGGCGTCCCCTTCGGCGCCGTCACCGCCGCACCATACTCCTGCGCGAGGGCGAGCGGAAGGAGTCTCCGTGCGCCGAGGGATCGGCGGCTGCCGATACATCGATGCACTGAAACCGTGGCGGGAACCCCCCTCCCGGGTCCATGATGTGGTCATGACTGGGGGACGATCCCCCGTGATCCGCACACCCGACCAGCGGATCCGGGTGTTCGTGAGCTCGACCCTGCGCGAGCTCGGCGACGAACGTGAAGCGGTGAGGTCGGCCATCGAGCGCCTGCGACTCGCGCCCGTGATGTTCGAGCTGGGCGCCCGTCCGCATCCGCCGCGGGACCTCTACCGGTCCTACCTCGCGCAGAGCGACGTCTTCATCGGCATCTACGGTGCGAGCTACGGCTGGGTCGCTCCCGGAGAGGAGGTCTCCGGCCTCGAGGACGAATACAACCTCGCCGCCGCCGAGATGCCCAAGCTCATCTACGTCAAGGACGCCGACCCCCGCGACGAGCGCCTCACCCAGCTCATCGCCCGCATCCAGGCCGACGACACCGCCGCCTACCTGCACTTCCGCTCCGTCGACGACCTCGAAGATCAGGTCGCCGGAGACCTCGCCATGCTCCTCGCCGAGCGCTTCGACGAATCGCGGGCATCGGCGGCATCCGAACCGGAACCGGTGATTCCTTCCCTGATCGGCCGGGTGCCGGTCCCCTACACCCCGACGATCGGCCGCGAGGCGGACATCGACGCTGTCAGGACGCTCCTCGCACGCGGCACAGATCGCGTCGTGAGCCTCATCGGCCCCGGTGGCATCGGCAAGAGCCGCCTCGCGATCGAGACGGCGCTGGCGTGCGGCGACATGTTCCCCGACGGGGTGTACTTCGTGCTCCTCGAGGGCGTGCTCGAGCCGGGGCTGCTGCTGCCGACGATCGCCTACTATCTCGGCATCCGCGACAACGGCGAAGCCGCCCTCGAGGAGCGCATCGCCCACGCCCTCGCCGATCGCCGGGTGCTCATCGTGCTCGACAACTTCGAGCAGATCGTGGATGCCGCACCCGTGCTCGTGCGGCTGTACACGGTCGCGCCGACGGCGACGTTCCTGGTGACGAGCCGCATCGTGCTGCGTATCCGCGGCGAGCGCGTGTTCGAGGTGGCGCCGTTGACGACGCCGGCCGGCGACGGCCCGGCGAGCCTGGACCGTGCGACGCGTTCGGCCGCCGTGACGTTGTTCGTCGACCGTGCACGGGCGATCGACGCCGACTTCGACGTCAGCGCCGAGAACGCCGCCGACCTGGCCGACATCTGCCGCCGGCTCGAGGGACTGCCGCTGGCGATCGAGCTCGCGGCCGCCAAGGTGCGCATCCTCAGCCCCGCCGGCATCGCCGAGCGTCTGGAGCGCAGCCTGCCGCTGCTGACGGCCGCCGTGCGCGATCTTCCCGAGCGGCACCGCACGATGCGCGCGACGATCGACTGGAGCGTGAGCCTGCTCCCCGACTCGCAGCGCGAGCTGCTCGAGGACCTCGGCGTGTTCGCCACGCGGTTCACGCTGGATGCCGTCGAGGCGCTCGGCGAGGGACGTTCGTGGGGCGAACACGCCATCGACGCCCTGACCGCCCTCATCGACGGCTCGCTGGTGAAGCAGAGCCAGGTCGGCGGGCGGCGCGTGTTCTCGCTGCTCGCGCTGGTGCGCGAGTACGCGCTCGGACGACTGAAGGACCGGGGTGACGCGGTGCGGGTGCGCCGCGCGCACGCCGACTACTACCGCGGGCTCGTGCAGCGCATCGCGCCCGACTTGGGGGGCAGCGGGCAGGCGGACGCCGTGGTGCGACTGGGCCTCGAGCTCCCCAATCTGCGCGCCGCGGTGCGCCATCTCGTCCATACGAACCGGCTGGACGACGCCGGCGACTTCGCGTGGAGCCTCCTCATCTACTGGTGGATCTCCGGCTTCTTCGCCGAGGTGCGGCTCTGGATGCTCGAGCTGCTCGAAAAGCAGCACGACCAGCCCATCACGCCGCACACCCGCGCGATCGCATGGTTCTTCGCGCTCTGGGGCGAGATGTGGCAGCGTCCCAGCGAGCAGGTGGTCGCCGGACTCGGGGAGTGCGTGCGGCTGTTCACCGAGAGCGGTGACGAGGATGCCGCGGCGATGGCTCTCGCCGCGCGTGCGACGGCGCGCGTGCAGTTCTCCATCTTCGACACCGACCGGGCGGAGGCGGAGCTGCGTGAGGCGGTCGTCACGCTGAGCGCCCGCGGCAACACGTGGGCGGAGGCCATCACGGAGGTCTCGCTCGGGCGGCTGGCGTGGGTGCGGGGCGCCACCGACGACGCCCTGGCGCACTTCGACCGCGCCACCTCGGTCGCCGAATCGCGCGGCGACCTGTTCACCACGTCCGTCGCCGGCAATCTGCGCGCGCGGCTGAACTTCCAGCTCGGACGCACAGAGGAGGCGGAGCGCGAGTTCGTCCACACCCTGCTGCTGTCGATCGGGCTGCACTACGAGGAGGGCATCGCGTACGGACTCGAGGGCGTCTGCGCCGTGGCAGCCGCGCATGGCGAGGCGTGGCGGGCGGCGGCACTGGCGGTCGCGGCCGGCGAGATCCGGCGGCGCATCGGCATCTTCGACGTCGAGGCCTTCACGGTCCACACGCCGCACCTCGAGATCCTGCGCGGCCACGACCAGGCGAGTGTCGAGGCGGGTCGGACCGCGGGCGCCGAGCTCACGGTCGCCGAGGCCGTGCAGCTCGCGCTGCCCGAGCACGAGTGGGAGACCGTCGCGGACTCGCTCCGCGCCTGGTAGGCACGGGCCGGGCCACGGATCCGGGCGGCGGTGCCAGCGACGGCCGGAGGGGCGTGGGGAGCGACGTCGGCACGTATCAGCAGGTCGCGCACCGGGCTCTGGTGCGGTGAGGAGCCTGCTCGTATGCTGTGCCTCGGACTGCGCTCCTCGAAATCGAAGGTGACGGTGCCCCTGGGGAAGCGGGCATCGGTGCGAGGGGGTCGAGATGGCTCGCGTTCCGGACATGCCGCGCGGCATGGTCGACGTCGAAGGCGACGCCGAGGCCTTCGAGGTGCGCATCGAGCATGCTCCCGAGCATGCCGGCGCCAACGAGCATGGCGTCGCGACGCTGGCCGACGTCGTGATCCGCGGCCGCGCC
Organism: Microbacterium sp. B35-04; assembly: GCF_010634885.1. Lineage (NCBI taxonomy): Bacteria > Bacillati > Actinomycetota > Actinomycetes > Micrococcales > Microbacteriaceae > Microbacterium > Microbacterium sp. B35-04. Next base: position 15,836 of record NZ_MWLP01000082.1, read on the forward strand.
GGCGGCATGGCGACGATGATCGTGCGGGGGACGGACGACTTCCACTACGCCGCGGTGGTGGCACGCGAGGACTCCGCCGGTTTCATGCACGCCGAGCTCAGGCACCTGGAGCGGCAGGACGACGACCTCTATACGGCCGACATCGCCGTGGCGCCCGGGGAGATGCTGCACCTGACGGTCGTCGCGAGCGACTTCGAGACCGGGATGCTGTGGCTCGAGGCGACAGTCGCCGCCGGCGGCATGGGCATGAGCGCCGGCCCCGGGTCGGCCGCCGAAGCCGCGCCACCGCCGCCACCTCTCGTGCCGGATGACGTGCTGGGTGTCGGCCCGCTCGGGGGTGGTCCGCTCGGCGGTGGTGGGTTCACCAGCACCCGCTCTCCCGGGCTCGCTCCCCCGGCGCCGCCGGCAGCCGCACCGACCCCGCCGGCAGGCGCGGCCCCGCCGGCAGGCGCCGCGCCTGTCCCGGGTGCCCCGGCAGGCGGGCTCGACGGTGCGTCACCCGTACCGGCGTTCGTCGACGCCGAGATCCCCGCGCGCCTCGTCGCCGGCGTGGAGTTCGATGCCGTCGTACGGCTGTCGCGGGAGGAGCTGGTCCCGACCGCCGGCACGGCGCGTCAGAAGGCCACGGCGCGGTTCGATCCCACCCGCGAGATCGAGGTGGGCGTCCAGTTGCGCGGCCTCGCGTTCGCAGACGGCACGCTGCCGGTCGTCACGACGACGCTGCCCGCCACGCCGGACGAGACCCGGCGCCTGGTGTTCCGCCTCCGGCCAGAGGAACCCGGGCGCGGCCACATCACCGTCACCTTCACCCAGCCGCCCGTCGTGGCGCCGCTCGCCGTGCTCGCGCTGAGCACCCCGGTGCTCCCGCCCGACGCCGGTCCCGGCGATCCCGACTCGGACGATCCGCGCGTCGTCACGGCATCCGTCGCCGCACCGCCGCGCAGCATCGCCGACCTTCCGACACTCGTGATCGACGAGTCCATCGCCGGTGGCGCCTCCGACCTGCTCATCACGGCGAAGATCGGCGGCACGGTCGTCAAGAACTCGGTGCATCTCGCCAGGAAGGCCGAGTACATCCAGGGCGTCTACGCCGAGCTCACCCGGATCAGGTCGGAGTATCTCGAGACCGTCCGCGCTGCTCCGGAGGAAGCCGAGGAGGCGGCCGACGCGGTCCGCCGCGAGGTGCGCAGCCTCGGCGCGCGGATCGCCCGCGAGCTGCTGGGGGACGAGGTCAACAAGCTGCTCTGGAGCAGGCGCCGCCGGATATCGCACCTCGTGCTGCAGACGTCCGGCGAGCTCGACATCCCCTGGGAGATGGTGCATCTCGTGCCCGTCGGCACCCAGCGGCCCGACAAGGACCGGTTCTTCCTGGGCGACCTCGGTCTCACGCGGTGGATGTACGGCACGCTGCGACCGACCGTCATCCCCATCAACGCGAGCCGCGTCGTCGCGATCGCCCCCGACTACATCAAACCGGAGTACAAGCTCAGCCGCACCGGCGAGGAGGTCCGGAGGCTCGGCGAGCTGCTGGCGAGGAGTCCTCGCTCCGCCGCCGACCCCGTCGAGCTGCGTCAGGCGATCACCGACGGCTTCGATCTCCTCCACTTCGCCGGTCACGGTCGGTGGCGCGAGGCCGACCCGCTCGGGCAGGAGATCGCCTTCGCCACGTTCTCGGAGGACCACGACGACGGCTCCGCGTCGTACACCGACTCCGATGCGCGCCGCGATCTTCCCGAGCTCGACGGGCCGCCGGCGGGGGCATCCGCGCCGTTCGTGTTCCTGAGCGCGTGCGATGTCGGTCGGCTCCGCTCCGGCGCGACGGGTCTCGGCGGGTTCGCCGAGGTCTTCCTCCGCGGCGGCGTGGGCGTGTTCATCGGATGCTCCTGGGCGGTGCGCGACGACGTCACGTCACTGTTCGTCCGCACCTTCTACGAGAAGCTCCTCGGCGACGACCACGCGACCGTCGGCGAGGCGGTGCTCACGGCGCGGCACGCCGCGCGCGACGCCGGCGACCTCACCTCGCTGGCCTTCACGGTCTTCGCCGACCCACGCGCCAAGCTCGTGGCCGGCGCCCGCGGCGACGACTCCTGAAACCTCCATCCGCCATCGGCAGACCGCCATCAAGACACCCAGAATCAGCAGACAGGACGTGACACCATGCCCGACACCACCACCCGTGGCGCGACACTCAGCCCGGCAGAGCTCACCGCGCTGCGCAAGCACGTCGTCCACACGGCCGACGGCAGGCTCGCGCCGACGGCGAGCGCCAAGCCGCGCACCGTCGAGGATTTCCTCACGACCGCCGAAGATGTGAAGCGGATGATCGAGACGGACCTCGCCGACTTCGTCGCGCAGCAGGCCAAGAAGACCCCCGCCGGCGAGGTGCCGCCGCCGGTGCCCGTGCTCATCTGGGCGCACGGTGGGCTCACCGACAAGGCCGCAGGGCTGCTGACCGCGCAGCGCCAGGTCGCGTGGTGGAAGAAGAACGGCGTCTACCCCCTCCATCTCGTGTGGGAGAGCGGATTCAAGACCACTCTCGAAGACGTCCTGCGCGCCAAGCCCGGCAAGCGCGGCTTCACCGATGTGACCGACCTCGCCGTGGAGGCCGCCGCACGCGTGCTCGGCGGCCGCAAGTTCTGGGACGACATGAAGCTCGACTCCGCCGGCGCCTGCCTTCCTCCTGTGGGAAAAGGCGCGCCGGGCGGCGCATTCGTGCTGGCATCCGCACTGCGCTCGTACATGGCGGCCAACTCCGGTGCGATCGAGCTGCACATCGCCGGCCACAGCGCCGGGTCGATCTACCACTCGCACTTCGTGCCGCGCCTCTTCGAGGGTGACGACAAGGTCGAGAGCGTGAAGAGCGTGACCTTCCTCGCGCCGGCGGTGCGGGTCGACACCTTCGAGGCGACGCTGCTGCCGCTCGCCGAGACCGGCCGGATCGAGAACCTGTCGATCTTCACGATGAACGAGGATCAGGAGAAGCGCGACAACACGGCCGGGGTCTACCGCAAATCGCTCCTGTACCTGGTCTCGAGGGCGTTCGAGGCCGAGAAGGATGCCGAGATCCTCGGCCTCGAGGCGCACCTGCGCCGCTCGGGGCGGATCATGGCCTACCTCGACGACGCCTCGGAGCGCCTCGTCCTCGGGCCCGTCGCCCGCGGCCGGCTCAGCAGCACGCAGGCGACATCGCACGGGGCCTTCGACAACGACGAGCAGACGATGATGAGCCTGGCGCGACGGGTCGTCGGCGTGCCCGACAGCGACGAGCCCGATCACGTCGCGGTGTTCCCGTCACGGACGCGCGAGGTCGGCGAGTTCACCCCGTCGCCGCGCCCCGAGCCGACCGGCGCCCGCGGCGCGGCGCCGCGGAAGCTGGCGCTGTGCATCGGCATCGACGCCTACCCGAGGGATCCGCTGAGCGGCTGCGTCGCAGACGCCACGTCCTGGGCGGATGCGCTGGGGGACGCCGGCTTCAAGGTGGAGTCGATCCACAACGCCGATGCCACCCGCGACGGGATCCTGCGGGCGATGCTCGACAAGGTCTCGTCGGCGCGGGACGGCGACATCGTCGCGATCCAGTTCGCCGGTCACGGCACCTTCGCCCCAGACCTGGACGGCGACGAGACCGACGAGTTCGGGCCGAAGGACGAGGCCCTCTGCCCGATCGACTTCCGTGACGGCCAGCTCATCATCGACGACGACCTCGGCGCCATCTGGGACGCGATCCCCGACGGCGTCGCGGTGACGCTCTTCTTCGATTCGTGCCACTCCGGCTCGGCGAACCGTCAGATCACTCCGGAGGAGTTCGAGTCGCGCAAGATCCCGGCAGGCGCCACACCGCGCATGACCGTGCTCGATGCCGACGAGGAGGCGGCCTTCCGCGGAGAGCGTGCGGCGTCGCCGAAGGACGAGTTCCGCCTGGAGGCCTGGAAGGAGGTCGTCAAGGTCGAGACCAACCGTGCCGCGGTGCAGCGCGCGCAGCGGGTGGACGGTCGCGAGGTGCTGTTCAGCGCCTGCCAGCCCGATCAGGTGGCGCTCGAGACGAACGGGCACGGGGTGTTCACGTCGGCCGCCCTGACGGTGCTGGCGAAGACGCCGGCGCTCACCAACGGCGACTTCGTCCGCGCGGTGTTCGACATCGTCGACGACACCTATGAACAGCGGCCGATGCTCTCGGCGACGAGCGAGCTGAGTGCGCGGGGCCTGCTGACGTCGGTGCACGACGCGCTTCCCACCGCGGCATCCGTCGCGGTCGAGACGAACGGCCACCGCGCACCCGCAGAGATGCGCACGGCCGCGATCGTCGCCATCCTGCGCGCGACGGCCGACCTGCTGGAGGCCGGCGGGAACTGAGTGCCGGACGCCGTCACGCCGACGCGCGGGCGTGCCGGAAACGGATGCGGGTGCCCGGCCTGGCCTGCGCGACCAGGTCGAGCCCGGCATCCGTCACCACCGCGATCACGGGATAGCCGCCCGTCACCGGACCATCCGCGAGGAGGATCGTGGGCCGGCCGCTGGGCGGGACCTGCAGCGCGCCCGGGACCATGCCCTCGCTCGCGAGCTCGCCCTCGCGCGAGCGGGCGAGCGACGGCCCGTCCAGCCGGGCGCCGACGCGGTCGGCGTGGTTCGAGACGGTCCACACGGTGTCGTACAGCGTCGTCAGCGCCGCCGGGGTGAACCAGTCGGCGCGGGGTCCGGGGGCGAGGTCGAGTTCGAGCTCGTCGTCGTGCGGCGCGCCCCACGCGGCGGGCGGTGCGACCGGGATCGGCGCGACCGCGTCATCGCGGATGCCTACGACGTCGCCCGCGCGCAGCGCCGCCGGTCCGAGACCCGCAAGGAGGTCGGTCGCCCGCGACCCGAGAGCCAGGCGGCCGTCGAGCCCGCCGCGCACGGCGACGTAGGCGCGGGCGCCGTGGGCGAACCAGTCCAGCTGCAGCTCGGCGCCCGCCGGCCACGGGTGCGCCGCATAGGGGTCGGCGTCGCGGCCGTCGATGCGGACGGCGCCCCACGCACCCGTCACCGCGACCCACAGGTCCTCCTCCGCCACGGCCCGGAGGCCCCCCATCGTCACCTCGATGGCGGCCGCGCCCTCGGGGTTGCCGAGCAGACGATTGGCGGTGCGCAGGGCGCCGCGGTCGAGTGCCCCCGATACGGCCACACCGACGAATGCAGCCCCCTCGCGTCCGAGATCCTGCAGGGTGGCGAGGAGACCCGGTTCGACGATGCGGATGCCGCGGCCCGACGCGGTGAAGCCGGGTCCGGCGTCCGTCCCCCCGCGCGCCGCCTCGAGATCAGGTGATCTCACGGAGGCAGGCCGATTCGCGCCGTAAAGTCCTGAGCCCGCGAGATCACCTGATCTCGCGCGGTCGAGACCGCCGACTTCGCGGAACCGGACGCGCGTTCCGGGTGCGAGAAGAGCCGGGGACGCGGCATCCGGATCGAACAGTCGCGCCGCAGTCGTGCCGATGAGCCGCCAGCCGCCCGGGGTGTCACGCGGGTACGCGCCCGAGAAGCCGCCGGCCAGCCCCACCGCACCGGCCGGCACGCGGGTGCGCGGCGAGTCCAGGCGAGGGACGTCGAAGGGCCAGTCCTCGCTGACGAGGTAGCCGAAGCCGGGCGCGAAGCCGGTGAAGGCCACGCGCCACTCCGCCGCGGTGTGACGTCGCACCAGCTCGTCGGCGCCGGTGCCGAGCAGCTGGGCGGTCTCGGCGAGATCCGCGCCGTCGTACACGATGTCGAGTTCGACCAGCGGGCCGGCGGTGCCGCCGCCTGGCTCAGCGTCGGCGGCCGCACCGAGCGCCCACGCGCGGGCGGCGGCCAGCGGCAGCCGCCGCGTGTCGACGCGCACCAGCACGGTCCGCGCAGCGGGAACGAGGTCGACCACGCCGTCGGGCCGGGCGGGGGCGAGCGCGGCGTGCAGCGGCAGCACCTCGTCGAGCGCCCCGACCTCGAGGAGGAACGCCCGCTCCCCCATCGGCCGCACGCGCGGACTCAGCACGCTGCCCACCTCGGGCTCCCCGCACCACGGATCGGGTGCCGCACGTTCACCACGACGCCCGCACCTCGACGCCCGCGTCGTCGAGCGCGGCGCGCACCGCGCGGGCCATGGCCACGGCGGCCGGCGAGTCGCCGTGCACGCACAGCGACTCGGCGACGGCCGGCACGAGCGTCCCGTCGATCGCCTCGACGACACCCTCTCTGGCGAGCCGCACCGCTCGCGCGGCGACCAGCTGCGGGTCGTCGAGCAGCGCCTTCGGCCGGCCGCGCGGCACGAGCGAACCGTCGGGCAGGTAGCCGCGATCGAGGAACGCCTCGTGCACGAACGGCAGGCCGACGGATGCCGCAGCCGCCGCGATCTCGCCGGGGAGGCCCAGCAGCGGCAGCGGTCGGCCGAGCATCTCCGAGAATTCGGAGACGGCGCGGGCGACGGCATCCGCCTGCTCCCTGTCTCGGATGACCGCGTGGTAGAGCGCGCCGTGCGGCTTGACGTAGCGCAGGTCGGCGCCCGCGCGGTGCAGCCGGTCGAGCTGCTGCCCGACGGTCTCGGCGAGAGCGGCCGCCTCCATCGCGACCGGCACGCGGCCGAAGCTCGCGCGATCGGGATAGGAGGGGTGGGCGCCCACCGCCACGTCGAACCGCTCGGCCCGGCCGACGGCTTCGCGCATCGAGGCCGCGTCCCCCGCGTGCCCGCCGCACGCGATGCTCGCGCTCGAGATCACCGCGAACATCGCCTCGTCGTCGGCCGTCGGCATCCCGTCCACGGTCTCGCCGAGGTCCGCGTTGAGGTCGATCGCCGTCACAGATCCCACGCTACGCCCGGCCGGCACGCGTTCGTCCTGCGCATGACTCAGGCCATCCCGTCCCCGACGGCCCGTGAGCCGCCCGCCGTCGACGATCTGCCTGGGCTGCGCGCGCCCGTCCCCCACGCGTTACGGATGAGTAAAGGCTGGGCGGGGACGGGTGCGCGGCGAGACGCCGGGAGGCAGGATGGAGCCCATGGCCCGAACCCATGAACGTCCGGCGGCCGGGGCGCCGCTGCTTCAGGTCCGCGACGTCGCCGTCGAGTTCCAGACCATCGACGGCCCGGTGCACGCCGTCGAAGCCGTCGACCTCGATCTCGTCGCCGGCGAGACGCTGGCCATCGTGGGCGAGTCCGGCTCGGGCAAGTCGACCACCGCGATGGCCGTGATCGGGCTGCTGCCCGGCAACGGCAAGATCACCCGGGGCAGCATCCTGTTCGAGGGCGAAGACCTGGTCGGCGCGCCGGAGAGCGTACTGCGCACCATTCGCGGCCGCTCCATCGGCCTCGTGCCGCAGGACCCGATGTCGAACCTCAACCCCGTCGCGAAGATCGGCACGCAGATCGCCGAGACGCTCCTCGCACACGGCCTCGCCACCCGGAGGGATGTCGACCGCAAGGTCGTCGAGACGCTCGCCGCCGCGGGCCTTCCGAACGCCGAGGAGCGGGCCAAGCAATACCCGCACGAGTTCTCCGGCGGCATGCGACAGCGTGCGCTCATCGCGATCGGGCTCGCGTGCGACCCGAAGCTGCTCATCGCCGACGAGCCCACGAGCGCCCTCGACGTGACGGTGCAGAAGACCATCCTCGATCAGCTCGATCGCATGACGAGCGAGCGCGGCACTGCGGTCATGCTCATCACGCACGACCTGGGCCTCGCCGCCGAGCGGGCGGCGCGCGTCGTGGTGATGAACCGCGCACGCATCGTCGAGCAGGGGCCGGCGCGGCAGATCCTCGAGGACCCGCAGCATCCCTACACGCAGGCCCTGGTGAAGGCGGCACCGTCGGTCGCGGCGGTGCGGCTCCGCCCCGAGGTGTTCCGTGCCACCCCCGCCGAAACTCCCGAACCTGACATCGCACCGGCCGCGGAGGCGACAGGCACGGGGACGGTCCCCCCGCCCCGGCCCGTCCAGCCCGCGCTCACGCAACCGCGAGCCGACGAGGCCGCCGGGGACGAGGCCGCAGCTCCCGACTACATCGTGGAGGTCGAGGGCCTGACCAAGATCTTCAAGGTGCGCGGCAGCAAGGAGGACTTCGCGGCCGTGCAGGACGTGTCGTTCGCCATTCCGCGCGGCGAGACCGTCGCGATCGTGGGCGAGTCGGGATCGGGCAAGACGACCACGGCGCGCATGATGCTGCGGGTGTACGAGCCCACGAGCGGGTCCATCCGCTTCGACGGGCAGGATGTCGCAACCCTCAAGGGCGCAGATCTCAAGCAGTTCCGCCAGCGCGTGCAGCCGATCTTCCAGGACCCGTACTCATCTCTGAACCCCATGTTCTCGATCGAGCGGATCATCTCCGAGCCGCTCGACTTCTACAAGCGCGGATCGTCCAAGGAGCGCGCGGCCCGCGTGCGCCAGCTCCTCGACGACGTCGCGCTGCCGGAGTCGATGCTGCGCCGCTACCCCTCGGAGCTGTCCGGCGGTCAGCGCCAGCGCGTCGCGATCGCGCGCGCGCTCGCGCTCTCGCCCGACCTCATCGTGTGCGACGAGCCGGTGTCGGCGCTCGACGTGCTGGTGCAGGACCAGGTGCTGACGCTCCTGCGCGACCTGCAGCGCGAGTACGGCCTGAGCTACCTCTTCATCTCGCACGACCTCGCCGTGGTGCGCCTCATCAGCGACTACGTCTGCGTCATGAAGGACGGGCAGCTCGTGGAGGCGGCATCCTCGGAGGAGATCTTCACCAACGCCCGCGACCCGTACACGCGGCGCCTGCTGGCATCGATCCCCGGCAACGAGCTCGACATCGCCGTCTGAAGCGCGGCCGGGACGGATGCCGCGAGCCGGCGTGCGTCAGCGGGCGCGGGTGCGCGGGTCCATGGCCTCGCGGAGGGCCTCGCCGAGCAGCGTGAAGCCCAGCGCCGTGATGGTGATGCAGATGCCCGGCAGGATCGCGATCCACGGGTTGACCGACAGCTCCAGCTGCGCGTAGGTGAGCATGCGGCCCCACTCGGCGGTCTGCGGCACGCCGCCGCCGAGCCCGAGGTACGACAGGCCCGCGGCTTCGATGACGGCCGTCGCGAGCGACAGCGTCGCCTGCACGATGACGGGGCCGACGGCGTTCGGGAGCACGTGGCTCATCGTGATGCGTCCGCGGCCCAGGCCGAGCGTCGCCGCAGACAGCACGTAGTCGCTCGATCTCTGCTGCAGCATCGACGCGCGCAGCAGGCGCGCGAAGATCGGCACCTGCGCCGCACCGATGGCGATCATGATCGCGAGCGGCGTCTGGCCCATGAGCGCCGCGATCGAGACGGCGAGCAGCAGCGACGGCACCGACAGCAGGATGTCGACGAAGCGCATGATGGCCGTATCGACCCAGCCCCCGAACGTGGCGGCGACCAGGCCGAGGATCATGCCGCCGATGAGACCGACCAGCGTCGACACGATGCCGATCACGAGGGACGCGCGCGCACCCCAGATGAGCTTGGAGAGCATGTCGCCGCCGAAGCGGTCGAAACCCAGCGGGAAGCCGGGGATCTCACCCGGGCCGGGGATGTGGCCCGGCGTGATGTACTGCTGACCCGGCAGCTCCTCTGGGCCGTAGGGCGCCAGCCACGGGGCGAAGATCGCGACGAGCACGAAGATCGCGATGATGACGGCGCCGACCCAGGCGCTGGGGTTGCGGCGCAGTCGCCGGAAGACGTCGCGCCAGAAGCCGCCGCCGCGGGTCTTCGCGGCAAGCAGCTCCTTGTCGTCGATGGCGGTGTCGTCGACGGGTCCGCCGCTCGGGGCGGGGGGAAGCATCGCGGACGTCATGCCGCACCTCCGAGGCTGTCGCTGATGAGCTGTGCCGGCGCCATCACTGCACCCGCACTCTCGGGTCGATGAAGCTGTACGACACATCCACCGCGAGGTTGATGAGCGCGTAGATGACGGCGATGAAGAGGATGAACCCCTGCAGCACCGGGTAGTCGCGCGTGAAGATCGCGCGGGAGAGGAAGGATCCGATGCCAGGGTAGGCGAACACCGATTCGGTGAGGATAGCGCCTGACAGCAGCAGACCGAACTGGAGGCCGATGGTGGTCACGACCGGCAGCAGAGAATTGCGGAGGATGAACCGGCCGCGGATGGTGCCGCGCGAGATGCCCTTCGCCATGCCCGTCCGCACGTAGTCCGAGTTCTGGACCTCCAGCACCGAGGCGCGGGTGATGCGCGTGATGATCGCGAGCGGGATCGTCGCCAGGGCGATGCCGGGAAGGATGAGGTGCAGGAACGCGTCCCACGCGGCATCCCATTCGCCCGTGATGATGCCGTCGAGGACATAGAAGTTCGTGTAGTGGGTCGCGTCCAGCCGCGGATCCTGGCGACCGTCCGAGGGGAGCCATCCGAGCTGCACCGCGAAGATCCACTTGAGGATCACGCCCAGGAAGAACACCGGGATCGTGATGCCGATGAGGCTGGCGAAGACGGCGAAGTGATCGGCGGGCTTCCCCTGCCGGCGTGCAGCCCAGTAGCCGATCGTGATGCCGAGGCCCACGGCGAGGATGATCGCGAAGAAGGTCAGCTCGAGCGTCGCGGGGAAGCGGCGGAGGAACTCCTCCGTCACGGGCCGCTGGGTCTGGATCGAGACGCCGAAGTTGCCCTGCAGCAGCTGCCCGAGCCACGTGAAGTACTGGGCGATCAGCGGCTCGTTGAAGCCGTACAGCTCGTTGATCTCGGCGACCCGCTCCGGCGTCGCGCGTTCGCCGAGGAGGGCGACGGCCGGCCCGCCGGGCAGGGCGCGCACCCAGAAGAACAGCAGAAGGGTCAGCCCGAACAGGGTCGGGACGAGCAGGAGGAGGCGCCTGCCGATGGTGCGTAGCACGTGGAATCTCCGGGGAACGGCGACCGGCGGTCGCGGGCGAGCAGACGGGGGGAACCGGATGCCCCGTCCCGGCGGGCGTCGCCGGGACGGGGCATCCGGTCACGGCGTCACTCGCTGAGTTCCACCAGGTTGTACACCTCGTCCTGCACCGGGCTCGCCGGGTAGGACGTGACGCGCGCGTCGAACGCGAGCGTCGGCACCGGGTGCGCGAGGGGCACGCCCGGCAGGAACTCCATGATCTGCTCGTTGATCGCGGCGTAGGCGGACTCCTGCTCCTCCTCGGTCGCGAGACCGCGTGCCTCGGTGAGCGCGTCGAACAGCTCGGCGTTGTCGAAGCCCCACTCGTTTGTGGGCAGACCGAAGAACGTCCCCACGAAGTTGTCGGGGTCGTTGTAGTCGCCGGTCCAGCCGAGCAGGTGGATGCCGTGCTCCGTGCCGCCCTGGATCAGGTCGAGGTACTCGACCCACTCGTTCGTCACCGGGTTGAGCACGATGCCCACGGCCTCGAGCTGGCTCTGCAGGTTGGTGAAGATCTGCTCGGGGTTGGGCATGTACGGCCGCGAGATGTTCACGGGGTAGTTGAACGTGATCGTCAGCGGGTTCGCCTCCGAGTAGCCGGCCTCGGCCAGGAGCGCCTGCGCGGCCTCCGGGTCGTACTCGTACTGCGTGACGTCCTCGTTCCAGCCGATCACGGCGTCGGGCATGAACTGGCTCGCCGCCACGGTGCCCTCGGGGAGCACCTGCGTGATGAGCGCATCCTTGTCGATCGCGTGGGCGATCGCCTGGCGCACCTTCGGGTCCGACAGGCCGGGTGCGGCCTGGTTCATGCCGAGGTACAGCACGTTGAACGGATCGCGGTTCACGAGCGAGAATCCGGCATCCTCCAGCGACTGGAGGTCGGCGGGCGCGACCAGGTCGTAGCCGTCGATGCTGCCGGCCTCGAGCGCCTGACGGCGAGCCGTCGTGTCGCCGATGACGCGGAAGATGACCTCTTCGACGACGCCCTGCTCGCCCCAGTAGTCGGGATACGCCGTGAGCACCGTCTGCTCGCCGGGCGAGATCGAGTCGAACACGAACGGACCGGTGCCGGTGGGGTGTCCCTGGCCGTACTCGCTCTGGACGGGCGCCTCCTCGGTGCCGCCGATCTCGTCGGCGCCGTACTCCTCCAGCGCCGTCGGGCTCTGGATCGAGAACGAGGGCAGCGAGAGCGCGGGGATGAAGCCGGCGAACGGCTGCTTCAGCGCGATCGTGACCTGGTAGTCCTCGTCGGCCGTGCAGCTCTCGTAGATCGACTCCTCGCCGAAGCCGCGCATGATGACGCCCCAGTAGTACGCCATGCTCTGCGAGGCCGCGACGCCCGTGAAGGCATTCTGGCGGTCGAAGTTGAAGCAGACGGCCTCGGCGTTGAAGTCCGTGCCGTCGTGGAACGTGACGTCCTCTTCGAGCGTGAACACGTAGGTCGTGTCGTCGGGCTGCTCCCAGCTCTTCGCGAGGAGCGGTGCCGGGTCGGCGGTGCCGGGCTCGGTGCCGACGAGGCCCTCGAACATCTGGCGCGCGACGCGGAACGTCTCGCCGTCGCTCGCGAACGCGGGGTCGAGGCTGGCCGGGTCTCCGGACGCGCCGAACACGAACGTCGTGTCGACGTCGCCGGACGCGTCGTCGTCGCCGCCGCCATCCTCGCGCTGGCTCGCGCAGGCGGTCAGGACGACCGCACCGACGGCGACCGTGGCGGCGGCGGTCAGCCAGCGCCTTCTCGCAGTGTGGAGCATGTGCTGTGCACCTTCCATGTCGTGTGGGCTCCGCTGCACGTCGTCGTGGAGCAGAGGTGCGCGCAGCCCTCAGCGGGGTGTGATGGGTCCGACGCTACCCGGGCCGGGCGTACTCGTCGGTTACACCTGTGTCTCGATTCGGTTTCGGCGATGACGGATGCCGCGCCCTCAGCGTTCTGTGCAGAGACGACGCTGCGGGGTGCGCAGAAGTGTCAACCGCCCCCGGTGCGAGGCGGCGATGCGGCTAACGTGGAGCCATGGCACGCGCGAGGGAGGAGACATCCGTCCCGTCCGTGCGCCTCTCGGACGGCACCCTCGCCCGGGTCGTCCGCTCGCAGTTCGGCGGCGGGTGGGAGCTCGACGTCGACGGCACCCCGCAGTCGCACGTCGACCTCGATGATCCGACCCATCTGCACTTCGAGTACATCGCGCGCATGGGAGCGGTGATCGACCGGCTGCGGATGCCGGGGCAGCCGCTCACCGCGATCCACCTGGGCGCCGGCGCCCTCACGATCCCCCGCTACGTGGAGGCGACGCGGCCGGGCTCCCGGCAGCAGGTGGTCGAGCTCGAGCCGGCGCTGTGGGACCTCGTGCGCGAGAACCTGCCGCTCCCCCGCGGCGCCTCGATCCGCATGCGGATCGGCGACGCTCGCGCAGCCCTCGGGCGCCTTCCCGCCGGACTCGTCGGCGCCGCCGACCTCGTCGTGTCGGACGTGTACTCCGGCGCGCAGACGCCGGCGCACCTCACCACCGTCGAGTTCTTCACCGAGGCCGCCCGCTTCCTCGCCCCCGACGGCGTGCTGCTCGTCAACGTCGCCGACGGCGCGGGGCTCGCGTTCGCCCGCCGCGAGGTGGCGACGGTGCAGGCCGTGCTCGAGCACGTCATCGTGCTGGCAGAGGTGCAGACCCTCAAGGGGCGGCGCTTCGGCAACCTCGTGATCGCCGCCTCGCCGGCGCCGCTTCCGACCGAGTGGCTGCCGCGGCTCATGGCGGCCGGGCCCCATCCGGCGAAGGTCGCGGAGGGGCGCGAGCTCGAGGACTTCGCGCGCGGTGCGCGGGTCGCCACCGACGCCGATGCCACGCCGTCGCCGAAGCCCTCGGCATCCGTGTTCTCACGCTGACGCGACCCGGCGTGGCACGCCGCCGAGCGCGCCCCCGCCAGGCACACTGGATGGGCCACCGGTTCGGCGAAGGGAGTCAGACGTGAGCTACATCAGCGGGTACGATCCCGATACTCTCCGCGAACAGGTGAATCCGAGCGAATGCAGGGAGCGGCTCGAAGAGATCGGCGAGCAGCGCAGCCTTCCGGCGCTGCTGGAGCGTGTCTGGCTGCTGAAGGTGCTCGACCGCACCGAGGACGCCCTGGTGGTCTCGGAGCAGTCGGTGCGCGTCGCGCGCATGGCAGGCACCCGCAAGGACCTGCTCCGCGCCCGCATCCTGCACGCCACCGTCGTGCAGGCACGGGGCGCCTATGCCGCCGCCGAGCAGGAGCTCACGACCTGCGCCGCCGAGGCCGAGGGACAGGGATGGGCCGGCATCGCCGCCTTCGCCCACCAGCATCGGGGCAAGGTCCACTTCGACGCCGGCGACTACGACGCAGCCCGCAAGGACTTCAAGCGCGCACTGTTCCTCCGCCAGGAGTCCGGCGCCACCGAGGATCAGCTCGAGTCCGTCCTCCTTGCGATCGACGCCGCCGACCGGCGCCGCACCTCGGCAACCGTCGCCAGCTGAGGGTGGATGCCGTCGGTCTGAGTGTCGGAGATTTGTTCTAGTCTCGCGTCATGTCGGAATTGCATCGCGTGCGGCACTGGGCCGACGCCCTCATCGCCGCCCATCTCGACCCGTCGTGGACCTTCGCGTTCGACAACGCCAAGCGACGGGCGGGGCTGTGCGACTACACGCACAAGCGCATCAGCGTATCGCGCTACCTTGCGGCGCGGTATGACGACGACACCAACCATCAGACGCTGCTGCACGAGGTCGCCCATGCGCTCGCCGGTCCCCGGGCGGGGCACGGGCCGCGCTGGAAAGAGGTCGCGCGTGAGCTCGGCTACGTCGGCGGCACGACCCACCACGGCGAGACGGCGACCGAGCTCGCGCCGTGGATCGGCGTGTGCCCCGCCGGGCACGTCGCCTACCGGCACCGCAAGGCGACGAGGCCGACGTCGTGCGCCAAGTGCGCACCGGGGTTCGACGAGCGCCACGCGTTCACCTGGACCCGGCGCGAGATCACCCGTGCGACGCGCCTGGCGGCGATGACCCCGCGCGATTGAACCCCGGCCGGGCCTGCGGTCGTCGCGGCGCAACCCTTGCCGGTCGTTGAGCGAGCGAGGAGCGCGGTCGTTGAGCGAGCTTGCGAG
>NZ_MWLP01000083.1:0-6603 GCF_010634885.1 Microbacterium sp. B35-04
GTTTCGACTCGCTTCGCTCGCTCAACGACGGGGATCAAGGGAGATGCAATGACCACCACACTCATCACCGGCGGGACCGTCGTCTCGGCGACCGGGCGCGGCGAAGCCGACGTTCTCATCGACGGCGAGACGATCGCCGCCGTGCTCGCGCCCGGCTCGCAGCTTCTCGGGACGGATGTCGCGGCATCCGTCGACACCGTCATCGACGCGACCGGCAAGTACGTGATCCCCGGCGGCATCGACGCGCACACGCATATGGAACTGCCTTTCGGCGGCACGAACGCGTCCGACACGTTCGAGACGGGCACCCGGGCGGCGGCCTGGGGCGGCACGACGTCGATCATCGACTTCGCGGTGCAGCGCTACGGCGAGCGCGTGCAGGACGGCCTGGCTGCCTGGCATGAGAAGGCCGCCGGCAACTGCGCGATCGACTACGGGTTCCACCAGATCGTCGGCGGCGTCGACGACGACTCGCTTGCGGCGATGCGGGGGCTCCTCGACGAGGGCATCTCGAGCTTCAAGCTCTTCATGGCCTACCCCGGCGTCTTCTACTCCGACGACGCTCAGGTGCTGAAGGCGATGCAGGTGTCGGCCGAGACAGGCCTGCTCACCATGATGCACGCCGAGAACGGCCCGGCGATCGACGTGCTCGCGGCGCAGCTGGCCGAAGCCGGCAAGAAGGCGCCGTACTACCACGGCATCGCGCGCGCCTGGCAGATGGAAGAAGAGGCCACGCACCGCGCGATCATGCTGGCGAACCTCACCGGCGCGCCGCTCTACACGGTGCACGTGAGCGCCAAGCAGGCGGTCGACCAGATCGCATGGGCGCGCGACCAGGGCTGGAACGTGTTCGGCGAGACGTGCCCGCAGTACCTCTACCTGTCGCTCGAGGAGCAGCTCGGGGCCTTCAGTGAGGAGTGGGGGCAGTTCGAGGGCGCCAAGTGGGTGTGCTCAACGCCGCTGCGCAGCAGCAAGGAGGGCCACCAGCACCACATGTGGCAGGCGCTGCGCACCAACGACATCCAGATGGTGTCGACCGACCACTGCCCGTTCTGCATGAAGGGCCAGAAGGAGCTCGGCAAGGACGACTTCCGTGCCATCCCCAACGGCATCGGCTCGGTCGAGCACCGCATGGACCTCATGTATCAGGGGGTCGTGACCGGCAAGATCACGCTGGAGCGGTGGGTGGAGCTCACCTCGACGACGCCCGCGCGCATGTTCGGGCTCTACGGCCGCAAGGGCGTGATCCAGCCGGGCGCGGACGGCGACGTCGTCGTCTACGACCCGGACGGGCACACCAGCATCTCCGCGGCATCCCACCACATGAACATGGACCACTCCGCGTGGGAGGGCTATGAGATCGACGGGCACGTCGACACCGTGATCTCGCGCGGCAAGGTCGTGGTCGACGGCGGACAGTACCTCGGCGCCAAGGGCGACGGCCGCTTCCTCAAGCGCGGCCTCTCGCAGTACCTCATCTGACCATGACACGTCTCGTCTCTGCGTTTCGTCTCGCTTCGCACGCTCAACGACCGGCATGTCTCGCGGTCGTTGAGCGAGCGAGGAACGAGCGAGACGAAACGCGTCCCGAATAGGAGCACACATGGACTTCGGAGTCGTTCTGCAGACCAATCCGCCGGCCGCGCGCACGGTGCAGCTCGCCCGGCTCGCCGAGGCGCACGGGTTCAGCCACGTGTGGACGTTCGACTCGCACCTGCTGTGGCAGGAGCCCTACGTCATCCACTCCGCGATCCTCGCCGAGACCAAGCGGGTCACGGTGGGGCCGTTCGTGACGAACCCGGCGACGCGCGATTGGACGGTCACGGCATCCGTCTTCGCCACGCTCAACGAGATGTACGGCAACCGCACGATCTGCGGCATCGGGCGCGGTGACTCGGCCGTGCGGGTCACCAACGGCAAGCCGGTGACGATGGCCGAGCTGCGCGAGTCGATCCACGTCATCCGCGAGCTCGCGAACTCGCGTGCGGTCGAGTACAAGGGTGCGACGCTGCAGTTCCCGTGGAGCCGCGGCTCCGAGCTCGACGTCTGGGTCGCGGCCTACGGGCCGATGGCCCTCAAGCTCACCGGCGAGGTGGGCGACGGCTTCATCCTGCAGCTCGCCGACGTCGACATCGCCGCCTGGATGATCAAGACGGTGAAGGATGCCGCAGCCGCCGCCGGCCGCGACCCCGAGGCCCTCGCCTTCTGCGTCGCGGCGCCGATGTACATCGGCGACGACCGGGACCACATGCGGGACCAGTGCCGCTGGTTCGGCGGGATGGTCGGCAACCACGTCGCCGACATCGTCGCGAAGTACGGCGAGCATGGCGCGGTCCCCGACGCGCTGACCGACTACATCGCCGGCCGCCAGGGCTACGACTACAACACCCACGGCAAGGCCGACAACGACCACGTCGACTTCGTGCCCGACGAGATCGTGGAGCGCTTCTGCATCCTCGGCACCGCCGACGAGCACATCGCCAAGCTCGAGCAGCTGCGCGAGCTGGGCGTGACGCAGTTCGCCGGCTATCTCCAGCACGACAACAAGGAGGAGACGCTGCGCGTCTACGGCGAGACCGTGATCCCCGCGCTCCAGACCCACGTGGCCGCGAAGAAGTGAGGTCTGCGGCATGAGACCGATCGGCTGGTCGGCCCGAAGGCAGGGAGAGCTTCGCGGCTGGATCGCCGCGGGCTGGGGAGCCCTCGGCGTGCTCGCTGTGCTCGTGCTGTGGGAGTTGTACAAGTTTCTCGGGCCCCGCGAAGGATTCGTGGTCGGGGCGGTGGACGGCGAGTCGGGGTCGGGCGTCATGATCCTGCCGCGCGCCCATGATCGGGCGATGCCGCACGTCTGGGACATGGTCGCCCGCCTGTTCGCACCGACGAGCGGCGGCGACACCCCGCCGCTGTGGGTCTCGGTCGCCGGTGCCGCCCTCCTGACGCTCGGCATCGCGGCCGTCGGCTGGCTGATCGGCGTCGCCGTCGGTGCGGTGCTCGGTCTCGTGATGCAGCGCTGGCGCCTGCTGGAATGGGGCCTGCTCCCCTGGATCGTGGTCAGCCAGATCGTGCCGCTGATCGCGTTCGCCCCGGTCGTCAACGCGATCGGCAATCAGATCGACCGCGGCGGCGGCACGTGGCCGCAGTGGCTGTCGGTCGCCGTCATCGCGTCGTACCTCGCGTTCTTCCCCGTGGCCGTCGGCGTGCTGCGCGGTCTCGCCTCGCCGGACCGCATCCATCTCGACCTCATGAACAGCTACGCCGCCGGCTACTGGCCGACGCTGCTTCGCCTGCGGCTGCCCGCCGCGGTGCCGCACCTGCTGCCCGCGCTGCGGCTGGCCGCCGCGAACGCCGTGCTCGGCGCGGTCGTCGCCGAGGTCTCGATCGGCATGCGCGGCGGCATCGGCCGCATGCTCATCCAGCTCGCGGGTCAGGCCTCGAGCGACCCCGCCGCGCCGTGGGGGCCGACGTTCGGCTCGATCGCCCTCGGCCTCATCGCCGCCGGCTCGGTCGCGCTGATCGGGCTCGGACTCGCCAACTACCGCAGAGGAGAGGCCACCGCATGACGGACCTTGCCGTGCACGCAGCCGGAGTCGGGAAGGTGTTCCCGACGAAGACCGGGGAGGTCGTCGCGCTCACCGAGGTCGAGCTCGAGGTCGCCGCGGGCGAGTTCGTCTCGCTCATCGGCCCTTCGGGTTGCGGCAAGTCCACGCTGCTGCGCCTGATCGCCGACCTCGACCAGGCCACCACCGGCACCCTCGAGATCTTCGGCAAGCCCGCCAAGCGCGCCCGGATCGACCAGGACTACGGCATCGCCTTCCAGCAGGCAGGGCTTCTGCCGTGGCGCACGGTGGCGGCCAACATCGGACTGCCGCTCGAGCTGCACGGCACCGGCAAGGCCGAGCGGGCGACCCGCGTCGCCGAGCTCGCCGAGCTGGTCGGTCTGTCGGACTTCGTCGACCGGTACCCCGACCAGCTGTCGGGCGGCATGCAGCAGCGCGTCGCCATCGCTCGCGCACTCGCCGCGCGGCCGAAGCTCCTGCTCATGGACGAGCCGTTCGGCGCGCTCGACGAGATGACGCGCGAGCGGCTGCAGTCCGAGCTCACGCGCATCGCGGCCGAGACCTCCGCCGCGGTGGTGTTCGTCACGCACTCGATCCCGGAGGCCGTCTTCCTGTCCGACCGCGTCGTGGTGATGAGCCCGCGTCCCGGCCGCATCACCGACGTCATCGAGACGGGCCTCGGCGACCAGCGGGACGAGGCGCTGCGCGAGTCCCCCGCGTTCTTCGACCGCGTGACCGCCGTCCGCGAGGCGCTGCACGGCTCCCCGGTCGCGAGAGCGAGTGAGTCATGACGGATGCCGCGACCACGATGCTGCCCGCCCCGCCGACGCCGGCGGGCGCGGCGCCGGCGCCCGGCGAGCGCGAGCTTCCGGACTGGCTGCGATGGGTGGCGCCCGTCGTGGTCGGCATCCTGATCCTCGCCGTCTGGATCTTCTGGGTCGACGTGCTCGGCACCGCGCCCCGGATGCTGCCGAGCCCGATCGCCATCGCCGAGGAATTCGTCCGACGGTTCCCGATCATCCTCGAGGACATGTCGATCACCGCCACGAACGCGCTCATCGGCCTGGCCGTGGGTTCGCTCCTCGCCCTCGTCTTCGCGGGGCTCGCCGCGGCCGCCCGGCCGATCGACGGCATGCTGGCGCCGCTCGTGTCGGCCCTGGCAGTGATCCCGATCGTCGCGGTCACGCCGATCCTCAACACCATGTTCGGCGCGTCGAGCCAGTTCGGGCGCCAGGCGGTGGCGACGATCGCCGCCTTCATCCCGGTGTTCGTCAACGTGCTCCGCGGCCTCCGCCAGACCCGCCCCGTGCACCGCGACCTGCTGCGCTCGTCTGCGGCATCCGGCTTCCAGACGTTCCGCGTGCTCACCCTGCCCACCGCCCTCCCCTACCTGATGACGGGCCTGCGCATCGCGAGCTCGCTCGCCGTGATCGCCGCGCTGGTCGCCGAGTACTTCGGCGGTCCCGCCGACGGCATCGGCACCGCCATCGCGACCTACGCCAAGTCCGGCCGCGCCGCGCTCGCGTGGGCGTACGTCCTCGGGGGCATCATCATCGGCCTCGTGTTCTTCCTCGCGACCTCGCTCCTCGAGCGGCTGGCGACGAGGCGGTCGCCGGCCTGACCGGCGGGTTCGACAAGCTCCACACCAAGCAACCGCACCACACGAAAGGAACGCAATGAGACACAGCAACTCACGCAGCCCGGGCATCCGACGTGGGCTGGCCGCGGCTGGGCCCACAGGCCCTGAGGCTCCGCGCCGCGCGCTAGCGCGGCGTGGAGTGGGCCTGGGGACCGTCGCGACAGTCGCGGCCCTCGCGCTCGCCGCCTGTTCCGGCGCGAGCGACGACAACGGCGGCGACACCGGCGAGGACTTCGAGCCGCTCACATCGATCAAACTGCAGCTGCAATGGCTGCCGCAGGCGCAGTTCGCGGGATACTACGTGGCCCAGGAGCAGGGCTACTTCGAGGAGGAGGGCTTCGACGACGTCGAGATCCTGCCGTCAGGCGGCGACATCGTCCCGCAGGACGCGCTCGTGGCGGGCGACGCGGACTTCGCGATCGCCTGGGTGCCCAAGGTGCTCGGCACTCTCGAGGCGACCGGCGTCGAGCTCACCGACATCGCGCAGGTGTTCCAGAAGTCGGGCACCCTTCAGGTGGCGTGGAAGGGCGACGGCGTCACCTCGGTCGCCGACTTCGAGGGCAAGCGGATCGGCTCGTGGGGCTTCGGCAACGAGTGGGAGATCTTCGCGGCCATGGCCGCCGAGGATCTCGATTCGACCTCCGTGTCGATCACGACCCAGGACTTCTCGATGAACGCCCTGCTCGACCGCGACGTCGACGCCGCGCAGGCCATGACGTACAACGAGTGGGCGCAGATCCTCGAGGTCGTGAACCCCGAGACCGGCGAGCTCTACCAGCCCGAGGACTTCGACGTCATCTCGTACGAAGACACCGAGGGCGCCATGCTGCAGGACGCCATCTGGGCCGACACGCAGCGGCTCGAGGAAGACCCGGCCTACGCCGACGCAGCGGTCCGGTTCCTGAAAGCCGTGACCAAGGGCTGGATCTACGCGCGCGACAACCCCGAAGAGGCCGCGGCGATCGTCTACGACATCGCCTCCAACGCCGAGGCCGCGTTCCCCGTGGGTCCCGTGCACCAGCTGTGGCAGATGAACGAGGTCAACAAGCTCATCTGGACGGGCGCCGACTTCGGGCTCGTCGACGAGGCCGCCTGGGACAAGACCGTCGCGGCAGCGCTGTCGGCCAAGAACCAGGACGACCTCGAACTCATCACCACCGAGCCGGCCGACTCGGCCTACTCGAACGAGTACATCGAGCAGGCGCTCGCCGAGCTGAAGGACGAGGGCATCGAGGTCGCCGGCGAGTACACGCCGATCGAGGTCACCCTCACCGAGGGCGGCCAGTAGCGGGAAGGGCGTTTCGACTCGCTCCGCTCGCTCAACGACCGGCTCGCGGTCGGTCGTTGAGCGAGCGAGGAACGCGGTCGTTGAGCGAGCTTGCGAGTCGAAACGCAGAGACGAAACGC
>NZ_MWLP01000084.1:0-7759 GCF_010634885.1 Microbacterium sp. B35-04
CGTTGAGCGAGCTTGCGAGTCGAAACGCAGAGACGAGACGCGCTGCCCCCCGGCGCACCGCCGCAGCGCAGGCCTCAGTACGCGACGAACGAGCCGTCGCGGAGGACGGGCACGACGGATGCCGCATCCACGACCGCGGCGTTCAGCACCTCGTCACGCGGGCCGCGGTCGAGCAGCTCCTGGCCCGAGCCACTCGCCGTGAGGAGGTGGCGCACGGCACCGCGCAGGCCGCGGAACGCCTCGCCCGCCGCGGCCGCCTCGGGTGACGTGTGGTCGATGCCGAGCGCACCGAGGGCGTCGACGACGGCACCGGCCCCGAGCTGGTCCTCGACGGCGAACCTCAGCGAGGCGCCGGGCTCGCGGCCGGCGAGCTCGCCGGCGGCGATCACCCCGATGCTCGTCCGCTCGGCACGCCGGTGCTGGATGTCGAGAACCGCGCCGGCCACCGCCGACGCGTTGCGGAGGCAGCCGAGCAGCACCACCGCGCCGGACTCGCGGGCCGCGTCGGCCACCGCCGCGCCGTTGAGCGACACGGCGTGCGCCGAGGCGTCGAGCGGCACGCGCTCACCCCGGGCCACGGCATCCGTCACCGTCGTGGAGAACCGCAGCACGTCGACGATCACGACGACGTCGGCGGGAGCGAGACGCCGAAGGCCCTCGACTCCCCAGTCGTGGCGGACCTGGTAGCGGCGCTGGTCGAAGGGACTCTCGGGCATCCGTCCAGCGTAGGCCGCGGCATCCGCGAGCCGGTGCCGGGTGCCGAGGCGGGTGCGACACTGGAGCATGCGGATCCTGCTGAAGTTCGTGATCGACTGCGACCCCGACGCCGCGTGGCGGGCGGTGCACTCGCCGCGTGCGGTGGCCGAGCTCTACGGCCCGGTGATGGATCTCGCGCCGCTTGTCCCGCGCGGCCTGCCGACGTCGTGGACTCCCGGCGACGACGTGCCCGTGCAGCTTTCGGCGTTCGGCTCGGTGCCGATGGGGCGGCAGCTGATCCACGTCAGCGAGAGGTCGGTCGACGAGCCGGGCGGACGCGTGCGGGTCTTCCGCGACAGCGGCATCCCGCTGACCGGTCCGCTCGCGAGCCTCGACGTCTGGGATCACCAGATGGCCGTGTCGCCGGCGCCGGGGCAGCCCGGCAAGACGCTGTGGCGCGACCGCCTCGTCATCGGCGGCCCGACCGCGCCGCTGCTGTGGCCGGTGCTGTGGGGCATCTGGCAGTGGCGCGCCGCGCGGGTGAAGGCGCTCGCCCCGGGCTGGGCGCACGATCCTGAGCCCGCCCCCGCCCCCGCCCCCGCCGACGCGGACGCGGGGGCGGACGCGCGCGCCGACGCCTGAGCGGGCGCCTGCGGTTCGGCCGAACGGATGCCGCGCCGTCAGGCCTGCGGGATCACGGTGAGCACTCGCGCGGTGTACTCGAGGAACTTCACCATGAAGGTGCGGAGGAACTCCTCGGTCTCCGGCACGGTGACCTCGCCGTCGTCTTCGATGAGCCCCGGCGTGAAGTGGATGTACGCCTCGGGCGTCGTCATCTGCCGCGCGTTGAGGAAGCTCAGCGTGCTGCGCAGCGACTGCTGGCCGACGGCCGTGCCGATCTGGCCGGCCGAGGCGCCGATGACGGCGGTCGGCTTGTCGGACCACGCGTTCTGCCCCCAGGGGCGGCTCCCCCAGTCGATGGCGTTCTTCAGCGCACCGGGCAGCGAGCGGTTGTATTCGGGCGTCACGAACAGCAGCGCGTCGGCCGAGCGCACCGCCGCCTTGAAGTCCAGCGCCTCCTGCGGGTAGTCGCTGTCGAGGTCGCGGTTGTACAGCGGCAGGTCGCCGTACCCGATCTCGAAGAACTCGAGCTCGGGCGGCGCCAGGCGCTGCAGCGCCGTGGCCAGGCGCCGGTTGATGGACTCGCGCGACAGACTGCCGACGATGACGCCGACGCGGTAGGGCGGTTCGTGCTCGACGATGTCGATCTTCATGGCCTCAGCCTGCACCCGGTGCGGGCGCGCACGCACCCCCGTTGACGGACGGATGCCGGAGCCCCCGTCCGCGCCGTCGCGCCGTCCCCCTATCGGTATCAGGTGCACAGGAGCATCCTCATCAACAACGGGACGTACGCCACAGGTGCACGCCCGAGCCTGCTGGAGGTGGCACATGCCCGACGGCATCGACTTCGCCGATGACACCGATCAGCCGCGCACCCACATGACGCTGCGCCTGATCGCACAGGACCCTACTGTGCTCGGCGAGGACGAGCGGATCCTGACCGCGCTGGTCAGGGTGCCGTGGTCGCGCATGG
Organism: Microbacterium sp. B35-04; assembly: GCF_010634885.1. Taxonomy (NCBI): domain Bacteria; kingdom Bacillati; phylum Actinomycetota; class Actinomycetes; order Micrococcales; family Microbacteriaceae; genus Microbacterium; species Microbacterium sp. B35-04. Next base: position 2,291 of record NZ_MWLP01000084.1, read on the forward strand.
AGGTGGGCCCGCGGGGCGCCCGGCTGCACGTGGTCGACTACGACACCGCGACCGGCCGCTACTACAGGCACGCCGCGATCACCGACGACGACCCGTTCGCGGACGTCCCGGACACGACGCTGAAGAAAGACCGGGCGTTCCACGCGCAGCAGGTCTACGGCACGGCCGCACGCACGCTGGCGGCGTTCGAGACCGCTCTCGGGCGCCGGCTGCCCTGGGGCTTCGCAAACCACCAGCTCGCCCTCGTTCCGCATGCCTTCGCCGAGGCGAACGCGTACTACTCACGCGAGGACGGGGCGCTGCTGTTCGGCTACGTGCCCGCGGATGCCGACCGCGAGGCCGTCTACACCTGTCTGAGCCATGACGTCGTCGTCCACGAGACGGCGCACGCGGTGCTCGACGGCCTCCGGCGGCGCTACCTCGAGCCGGCCCTTCCCGATCAGGCCGCCTTCCACGAGGGGTTCGCCGACATCGTCGCACTGCTGTCGGTGTTCTCCATGCGTCCGGTCATCGAGCGGGCGCTCGGGCCGGCCGACAAGAACGGGCGCATCAAGCGCGCGAGCGTCGAGCCCGCAGCGCTCCGCAGGAGCGTCCTCGCGAAGGTCGCCGAGGAGATCGGCGGCGTGCTCACGCAGGGCCGCGGGGCCCTCCGGGAGTCGGCGAGGAAGCCGCCGCCCACGGGGTGGGACGAGATGCCCGAGTTCGACGAGCCGCATCGGCGCGGCGAAGTGCTGGTGGCGCTCGCGTTCGAGCTGCTCGTCGAGATCTGGTGGAAGCGGCTGCAGCCGCTCCTCTCTCGCCCGAAAGCGGCGGACGGCGACGGCCGCGGCATCACGGTCGACCGGGCCCGGGCCGCCGAGGAGGGGGCACGGGCGGCATCCCAGCTGCTCACCATGCTCATTCGCGGACTCGACTACCTGCCGCCCGTCGAGTTCGACTACGGCGACCTGCTCAACGCCGTGGTGCTCGCCGACGCGGAGGTGGTGCCCGATGACGACCTCGGCTATCGCGACCTGCTCATCGGCCGCTTCGAGGCCGCGGGCATCAAGCGCCCTCAGAACCGGGTCACCGACGTGCTCACCGCCCAGCGCCCGCCGCACTACCTGGGGATCAACTTCGCGGGGCTCCGCAGCGACCGCGACGAGGTGTTCCGTTTCCTCTGGCTGAACGCACCCCGGCTCGAGATCTGCACGGACTACTACACCGTCATCGAGTCGGTGCTGCCGACGCAGCGGATCGGACCGGACGGGCTCATCGTTCCGGAGTCGGTGGCCACCTACCTGCAGATGGTCAACATGACCGCCCGCGAGTTCACCGACGCTTCGGGGCTGGAGCTCTCACCGCAGATCGACCCCGGCACATCGGTGCAGCTGTTCGGCGGCGGCACCCTCGTCTTCGACCAGTTCGGACGGCTGAAGCTGCATATCTTCAAGCGCCTCACCGACTGGAAGCGCCAGCAGCGGCGCCTCGAGTACCTCGCGAAGACGGGCCGACGGGATTCGCTGCAGCGTCTCGGGTTCTCCGAGGGCACGGCCCGCGGCCAGGCGTTCGCCCGACTGCACAACAGCGACCTGAGCTCCGGGGAGGCATGGTGAGCACTCCGATCAGCGTCCGCGTCCGGATGTACCAGGTGGGCTTCGGCGACTGCTTCCTGGTGTCGGTGCAGTACGACGCCCCACTGGCCGACGGTCGCGCCGAGCGGCACCTGCTCATCGACTTCGGGACGAGCCACCCCCCACGCGACGGGATGGCGCGCGGGCGCATGGCGGATGTCGCCGCACTGATCGAGACGCACACCGGCGGCCAGCTGGACGTGCTCGTGGTGTCCCATCGGCACCGCGACCATCTGCGCGGCTTCGAAGTCGCCGCGGGCGGCGCGATCATGAAGAAGCTCGCTCCCAAGCTCGTGCTGCGGTCGTGGACGGAGGACCCGGAGCTGTCGGCGACCGCCGACGGACCGGATGCCCAGCCGGGGGCGACCCCGGTCGGCGATGCCGACGGGGCCGATGCGCCGCGACGGGACGGCGCGGCCGGCCCGATCAGCGCCGCATCCGTCCGGTACGCCGCGCTCATCGCGCAGGCGCAGGAGCACGTCGCACGCCTGAGCGGGCTCGTCGGCCTCGACGACGACATCCGCGCCGCGGCCCAGGACCAGCTCAAGAACGCGGATGCCGTGGCGCTGCTCGATGAGCTCTCGCGCGACGGTCGAGGGCGCTACCTGTACGCGGGGATGGATGCCGGCATCGCCGACGTGATCCCGGGGCTCGCAGCGACGGTGCTCGGCCCGCCCACCGTCGACCAGGACCGGCGCGTGGCGAAACAGCGGGAGAACGACCCGGAGTACTGGCTGACGGCCCTGGACGCCTCGCTGCGCGTGGCAGGATCGGCGGGCGACGCCGACGCACCGGCGCCGGTCACGCTGCCGCCGGGTCCCGTCCGCTGGCTGGTGGACCGGCTCGCCGACCAGCGGTCGCATTCCGCTGCCCGGCTGGTGCGAGACCTCGACGACGCGCTCAACAACACGAGCGTCATCCTGCTCCTCGAGGTGGGCGGCCTGACCCTGCTGTTCCCCGGCGACGCGCAGATCGAGAACTGGCAGCACACCCTCGAGCGGCTCCCCCGCGACGCGAAGCTCCGCGACCGGCTGGCGCGGGTCGACCTGTACAAGGTGGGTCACCACGGCAGCCGCAACGCCACCCCCCGGTCGCTGCACGCCCTGTGGAGCGGCCGCTCCCCCGACCGCCCGCGGATGACGGCGCTGCTGTCCACCCGGCAGGACGTCCACGGCAAGCGCGACACGGCGGTTCCGCAGGAGCAGCTGCTGACGGCGCTGCGCGGGGTCGCCGACGTGTACTCGACGGACGAGCCCGTCACCGGCGGAGAATTCGTCGAGGTGGTCGCCGACGCGCGTGGTGGTCCCTTCCGCCTCGTCCCCCCACCGGGCTGACGACTCCACGACGCGAGAACCCGGCGCGGTCAGTCGGCGAGCGCTTCGACCGGAGCGACCCTCGTCGCGAGCCGCGTCGGCACGACCGCCGCCACCAGCGTGAGCACCGCCGTCGCCACGACGATGATCGCGACGGGCAGCCACGGCACGGCCGGTGCGACCAGCGTCGGCGCAGAGAACGACGGGGGCATCGGCACCGCGCCGAGGAGCGACTGCGCGCCGGCCCACCCGTAGGCGGTGCCGAGCACGAGCCCCGTCACGGTGGCGGTGATCGTGATGTGCGCGGCCTCGAGCAGCACGAGGCGCCGCACCTGCCCCGTCGACACGCCCAGCGCGCGCAGCAGTCCGAGCTCGCGACGCCGCTGCACGACGCCGATGGTCAGGAGATTGACCAGTCCCACCGCGGCGATCACGGCCGAGACGGCGACGAGGCCCATCATGATGCCCGCGAACGTGTCCATGAGCGTCGTCATGTCGGTGGGCAGCGGACCGTCGGCGGATGCCGCGAACACGGCCTTCTGCGTCTCGAGTGCGACCGCGAACATCGTCACCAGCGTGACGCCCATGACGACGCCGATGGCCATGCGGCTCGAGCGCTCGGGATACCGCAGGGCGTTCTCAGCCGCCAGCCGGGCCGTCGCCGACCGGCCGAACAGCCTGCCGACGAGACGCAGCACCGGCGGCATCACGAGCGTCGCGCCGAGCGCGAGCCCGGTGAAGGAGAAGATGCCGCCGAAGAACGCCACGACCACCCCGAGCGGCGACACGAGGCCGATCAGGATCCCGCCGGCGAGCAGCACGCCACCGATCGCGAACAGGGCGATCGCGACGCCGTTGCGCCCGCCCTTGCGCACCTGCGCGTCGTGCGATGCCTCGACCGAGCCGCCGAGGGCCTGCAGCGGCGTCACCGTCAGCACGCGCCGCGATCCCGCCCACGCGGCGGCCCACGTCGTCAAGGCGACGACGGCTGCCGGGACCAGCAGCACCGGCTGCACGACGGCGTAGTCGACATCCTGGATGCCGAGCGCCGACGTCGCGAGCAGCACGCCCGCCCAGGCGGCCAGCGTGCCGCCGACCAGTCCCAGCACGGCACCGATCACGCCGACCCCGAGGCCCTGCCGTGCCACCTCGGAGCGCTGCGAGCGCGCCGAGGCGCCGATGAGGCGCAGCAGCGCGATGCGGCGCGTGCGTCCGGCGATGACCGTGGCGAAGGTGTTCGCGGTCACGACGGCGGCGACGTACACGGCCACTCCGATGAGCAGGAAGCTCATGATCGCGAGCACCGCCGCGAGCGTGCCGCTGTCGCCGATGTATGGGTCTGCCCGCAGCAGTGCGGCGATGAACCCTGTGGCGCTCAGCAGGATCGCGCCGAACGCGCTCGAGATCGCGGCCACCAGGATGCTCGCGCCCATGCCCCTCTCCCGCAGCCAGGCGAGCGGCGCGGCGGGGCGCGACGAGGGGATGACGGATGCCTCGAGCCCAGGCGGGCGCTCAGTCGTGGCGACGGAGCTCACGACGTCACCTCCGCGACCCGGTGGCCGACGGCCGACGACGCGGGAACCGGCGCCCCCGCGGTCAGCTCGGACGCGAGCATGTACGCCGAGATCTCCTCGGCGCTCTGGCGCGGCTTGTCGGCGACGATGCGCCCGTCGCCGAGGAACAGCACGCGGTCGGCGTGGGAGGCGGCGACCGGGTCGTGCGTGACCATCGCGATCGATTGGCCGTGCTCGCGCGTGGCGGCGGCGAGCAGGGCGAGCACCTCACGGCCCGACCGCGAGTCGAGGTTGCCGGTCGGCTCGTCGGCGAACACCAGGTCGGGCGCGGTCGCGAGGGCGCGGGCGATCGCCACGCGCTGCTGCTGCCCGCCCGACAGCTGGTGCGGCCGGTGCCCGAGGCGGCTCGTGAGGCCGAGGCGCTCGATGAGCCCGTCGATGCGCGCTCGCTCGAGCGCCGTGGGCCGGCGCCCGTCGAGGTCGAACGGCAGCAGGATGTTGCCGAGGGCATCGAGGGTCGGCACGAGGTTGAACGCCTGGAACACGAAGCCGACACGACGCCGGCGCAGGATGGTGAGCTCCAGGTCGGAGAGCCCGGTGATGTCGGTGTCGCCGATCCAGGCGCGGCCGGAGCTGGGCGCGTCGAGGCCGGCCATGATGTGCATGAGCGTGGACTTGCCCGAGCCCGACGGGCCCATGATCGCGGTGAACTCGCCGCGGCGGATGCCGACGCTCACCCCGTCGAGCGCATGCACCGTGCTCTCGCCGGTGCCATAGGTCTTGCTGAGCTGCTGCACCCGGGCGGCGAGGCCCAAGTCGGTCGATGAGAGTTCCATGCCTACGACGGTATGGACGGCCCCCGGTCTCCCGCGTCGGCCCGGCGAGGCATCCGTGTACATCTGGAGGATGACTTCGCAAGGGCCTCGGTCGTCGAGAGGCTCGAGGCGTTTCGTCTCGGTCGCTGGCGCTCCCTCGCTCAACGACCGGAACCTTCCCCCGGTCGTTGAGCGAGCGAGGAACGAGCGAGAC
>NZ_MWLP01000085.1:0-96223 GCF_010634885.1 Microbacterium sp. B35-04
ACTGGTCAGCTGCAACCGGGGCGCATGCCGTGTGGTACGGGATTCTCGCCACCTGGGCAAGCACGGGTTACGAGCGCGGACCACTTCGCTACCCGACATCAGGCGAAGGATGTGGTCTGAGGGGCGGTGGATGCGAGCAGACGTTCCAGGATGGAACGATCTATTGGGCCCCGGAAATAGGATCGTTCGCCGTCCAAGAGCCCATGAGAAGCCGCTATGTGCAGCTCGGTTCGGTCGATAGCAAGCTCGGCTACCCGACGGGAACCCGCGTCTGCGGACTACGAGTGGGCGGCTGCTTCCAACAGTTCGAGAACGGGCGAGTATATTCAGTCGCGGGTCAAAGCCACGCGGTGTGGTTTGGGATGCTCGCGGCTTGGGCGAATGCCGGGTACGAGAACGGGCCCCTCGGCTATCCAATCGGGGAAGAAACCTGTGGATCGACCGAAGTCGGATGTCAGCAGGCGTTTGAGGGTGGTCAGATACTGTGGAGCGCCCGCGACGGCGCGCGAGTCATCCTTCGGTAGGTGCGACGCGGGCGTCAGACAATCCGGAGTGCGCCGACGACGGTAGGACCGATTGCGCGGAGAACCTCCGCGCTACGCGTCGACGCGGTACACCGTGTAGTCGATCCCGCTCCACGTGAACGTGGACAGTTCAGACAGGCACGCATCATCCAGCGGTTCGCTCGATACTGCGTACTGGAACTCAGGCATTCGTGCGGCAACGGTGCAGGGCGAGGCCTTGACCACGACGGTGTCGTTGGCGGGTTGCTCGAACTGGACGCCAGACTCGTCGGTCCATTCGAACGTGACGTGCAGACCTCCGCGATCCCACATCTCTCGGTGAGCGCCGCCCGGATCGAGCCTCTCCCACTGCTGGACGTCCGGGCCGATCTGCTGGCGGGCGCTCAGAGTCGGCGTTCCGGTCGCCATCATGAGTGAGTCCACGTACTGCGAGTTGGAAGCCCACACAGTTCCGTCCTCTCGGCTCGTCGCACCCCATTCCATGAATGCCTCCGCAGATGCACTCGCTCTCAGGTCGCCCAGTCCGACCACTATCGGCGCGGTCGCGAAGGTGAGCGACGCCGCGGCGACGGAGGCGATGGTGATGGACCACCATCGAAGCGGCCAGGCGATGAGGACGAAGATCACGCCACCTGTAATCAATGCGCTGGCCCAGATCATCGCAGACGTCAACCCGGCTATCTGAGCTGTCTGAAGGGAAGATCCGGCATATGCAGAAAGGAACGCCGCAGTGCCGCCGGCGACGAGGGGTACAGCGACTCGTTTCGAAGGCTTCCACTGGCTCATGTAAAGGCAGAAGGCGAGGATCGCGATGTAGCCGACGCCGAGCATCGCGCGGTTGCTGGGAACGCGGTTCACCAGTGGAATCGCCGCTCCGAAGGATCCCCAGCTCAATGTTCCCCAACTCAGCCAGAACAGCCCGGCGGCCACCAGGGGGATGAGTGCCGCGGCGAGAAGTGTTCCCCCTCGCCATCGGCTGGTCGCGAACAACAGAACGACAATTATCAGCAGGACAGTGAACGACGTCGCAATCTCGGACTGATTGAGCGGAAGCACAGTCCCGAGGTCCTCGAGCCAGCCCAGGTTGGTGGCTCCGAACACCATGCCTGCGGTTAGCGCTCCGCCGGTGCTCTTTCGGTCTCCGGGGTAGACGGTCGACAAGCCCGCCGTCACCGCTTCGCGGTTCTCCCAGAACAGGAGGAGAGTCCAGACCAGTCCCGATGCGGCGATCGCCGCGAGACCCCCGAGACGCTGCTTCCACGAGACGTCGCGCCACAGGAGGAAACCGGCGGTGGCGAGCACCACAGGGATCCCGATCACGATCGCGAGTGGCTGATAGTACGTGGGGAAGCGGGCCAGCAGTAGTCCGGCGACGATGATCGCGAGGGCGGCCCTTACCCACCGACGGTCCGAGAGTCGCTGGGCCCCGTAGATCGCAAGCGCGCAGCCGGCGAATATGAACCCAAGCGTGTTGACGGGCCTACCGGACCACCAGACGCTTCCTGGGGCGATGAATATGAGGAAGGCCGCGAAATAACCCCATCGCAAACGGCCAGAGATCTGTCGGAACCAGATCGGCACTCCGATGAAGAGCAGAAGAGTGGGCAGCCACCATTTCGCCGCGAACAGCATCTCGTGCGGGAACCACCCGCCCAGCGCGAGCGCCGTTCCATCGAAGAAGACGACAGCCGATATCGGTCCGCTGGGAAGCTGCGCGAAGAAGTCATTGGAAACGCTGAGGGGGGTGGAGTCCTCGGCGCCGGCGCGGGCGAGCTGACCGAGCCACAGCGGCGATTCTGTGCCCCACTCGTCAGATCGGATGCCTTGCGATGCGCCGATCTGAAGTCCGAGAGGCGCCTCAGGATCCTCTCGAAGTGCGTCGAAACCGATATTCGAGTTCGTGATGCCGAGGAGGACAAGGACGAGATACGCGATCAGAGGGCCGACCCACACCGCCCGGGTCCGTGCGAAGCGACCCCATCTCACCTTGGCGGTGATCAATTCTGTCGTCGCGGATGGAGGTCGCTCAATCGTTGTGTCGGCCATCGGATCCTGCGCCGTTCGCAAAGCATGGAGCCGCGTACAGCAGATAGTTGAGGCGGCTGAACTCACGGCGCGATTTCAGCACGCCATCGAGGATCAAGCCGATCATCCACGCCAGGAAGGCGACGATAACGATGCCGACGGTCAGTATCGCGGTCGGAAGGCGCGGCACGAGTCCCGTCTGGAGGAAATCGAGGACGACGGGGATTCCAACCAGGACACCCAGGAACGCGATGGCCACTCCGGTGAGCCCGTAGAAGAGCATCGGGCGTTCGTGGCGGATGAGTCCGATGATGAGACCCAGGATGCGGAAGCCATCGTGGTACGTCCGCAGCTTGCTCTCGCTTCCCGCCGGACGATCTTTGAAACCGACGGAGACTTCCTTCTGAGGTACGCGCAGGCTCATCGCATGCACGGTCAGTTCGGTCTCGATCTCGAACTCACGCGAGAGGGCCGGAAAGCTCTTCACGAAACGGCGGGAGAAGACCCGGTATCCGCTCAGCATGTCACTCACCGGAGATCCGAAGACACCACTCACAAACCAGTTAAATCCGCGATTGCCGAGTTCGTGGCCAGGGCGATAAGCGCCTGCCTCGGTTTCTCGACGCACGCCGAGCACGTGATCGTACGGGCCTTCCAGCAACGCATCGATCATGTCAGGCAGATCGGCGGTGGCATACGTGTCGTCGCCGTCGATCAGCACGTAGACATCAGCGTCGACGTCGGCGAACGCACGACGAACGACGTTGCCCTTTCCTTTTGTGTATTCGTGTCGGACGATCGCGCCGGCGTTGCGAGCGACGTCGACGGTCTCATCCGTGCTGGCATTGTCGTAGACGTAGATGTCCATATGTGGGACAGCTGCGCGCAGATCCGCGACGACTTTGCCGATGGCGAGGGCTTCATTGTGGCAGGGCACGATGGCAGCAACGCGCATCGCGGGGGCTTCGGGCACGGCTAACGACTCCTTGAACGCGCGGCTCTCTCACGGTGTCCGGCGGCAACCAAGCTATCATGGGGCGGTCGTCGGGTCCGGCACAGGGACGGGCAGAGGAGAGCGAATTGACCAAGGCAGAGCCGGGCGTGTTACGCAAGGGTGGAGCATTCCTTGTCGTCGGCGGACTCGCTTTCGTCGTCGATGCCGCGGTCTTCAACATTCTCGCCTTCGGGTTCACAGGCACGGGGCCGCTGTACGATCTGCCCATCGTTGCGAAGATCATCGCCATCCTGCTGGCGACAGTCGTGACGTACGTCGGCAACCGGTACTGGACGTTCGGCACTCGGCAGCTGACACGCCGCTTCTCGCGATACGCGATCTTCGTCGCGCTCAACATCGCCGCGATCGGGATCCAGGTCGGATGCCTGGCGTTCTCGCGGTATGTACTGGGTCTGGAAGGGCCGGTTGCCGACAACGTCTCCGGGACACTCATCGGACAAGCTCTCGCGACACTGTTCAGATTCTTCACATACGATCGCTGGGTCTTCCCGGACGACCACGGGACAGGCCGGCGGGTAGCGCTCGAGTCAGCGTGACAACCGCTGCCGTGACCGTTGCTGGCGCACGTCGCGCGACTAGCTCGCTCCGAGATACCTCTTCAGCGATTCATCGGCCGAGTGCGAGATGAACCCCGTGCCCTCCAACTTCGTCAGATCGAGAACGCTGTTGCGGGGGCGCGGCGCCACGGGGGTGGCCGCATCCGCGAAATACGTCTCGGTCGTGACGCGATCGACGCTGTTCGGGTCGTGTCCGGTCAGGTCGAATACGCGCCGCGCGATGTCAGCCCAGGTCGTCGGCTCACCGCTCCCAGTCAGGTTGTATGTGCCGTAGGGTGCTCGAGCCTGCAGCAGATGGCGGATGCCGCGAGCAACTTCGTCGGCGAACGTCAGTCGCCCACTCTGGTCGTCGATGACCTTCGGGCTGATGCCACGTTCGGCCAACGAGGCCATCGTGCGCACGAAGTTCTTGCCGTCGCCGATCACCCACGACGTCCGCACGATGTAGTGTCGCGGAACTGTAGCGACGACAGCGTCGCCGGCGGCCTTGGTCTGGCCGTAGACGCTGAGCGGTGAGATCGGATCGTCCTCGCGATAGGGGCGGTCGAGGGATCCATCGAAGACGTAGTCGCTCGAGACGTGCACGAGGGTGATCCCGTTCTCGATAGCGATCCGGGCGAGCGTGGCGACGCCCGAGACATTCGCCGCCCATGCATCGCGGCGCCCGTCAGCGGTCTCGGCGAGGTCGACCTCGGTGTGGGCGGCGGCGTTGATGATGGTGCCGAAATCGCGCCATCGCCATGTTGGTGGCGCGACGAGGTCGAATTCGGCACGAGTCGCGAAGACGACGTTGGAGGATGGGCCGAACTCGGCACGCAATGCGCGGCCGAGCTGGCCGTTCGCTCCGAGCACCAGGGTCTTGCGTGGGGCCATCGGCGTCACGTCTGAGAGACGAGGATGGGCGAGATCCTTGGGTGAGATCTCAACGTCATCGAGGGGGATGGGCCATGCGATGGCGGATGCCTCGTCCGCCAGGTTAAGGAACGTGTAGGTCGCGTCCGGCGACCAGTGGTCGTTCACCAGATAGACGTATGCGGTGTCGGCCTCGAGCGTCTGGTAGGCGTTTCCGACGCCGCGCGGTACGAAGATCGCACGCGAAGGGTCGATCTCGGTCGTGAACACGTTTCCGAAGGTCGGTCCCTCGCGCAGATCGACCCATGCACCGAAGATCTTGCCCGTGGCGACGGAGACCCATTTGTCCCACGGCTCCGCATGGATGCCACGTGTGGTGCCGACGGCGTCATTGAACGAGATGTTGTTCTGGACCGGGAGGAAGTCGGGGAGGCCCGCGGCGACCATCTTCTCCCGCTGCCAGTTCTCCTTGAACCAGCCCCGACTGTCGCCGTGTACGGGAACGTCCCACACGACCAACCCGGGAATCGCCGTCTCGGTTGCATGGAGTGCCTTACCGAAATCGGTCATCACTGACCCTTCGAGGCGTAGAACGCCTCCGTCGAGGCCTTGGCCGGAGCCCACCACTGGTCATGGCTCCGATACCAGTCGATCGTCGCGGCCAGTCCGGCCTCGAAGTCCTGGAAACTGGGCGACCAGCCGAGCTCGGTGCGCAGTCTTGTCGCGTCGATCGCATAGCGCAGATCGTGGCCGGCCCGGTCGCTGACGTGGTCGTAGGCGTCGCGCGGCCTGCCCATCAGTTCGAGGATGAGCTCGACGACCTCTTTGTTGTTCTTCTCGCCGTCGGCGCCGATCAGGTAGGTCTCGCCGATCACACCCTTCTCGAGAATGGTGAGCACCGCCGAAGAGTGGTCGTCGGCGTGAATCCAGTCACGGACGTTCTCGCCTTTGCCGTAGAGCTTCGGTCGCACTCCGGTCAGAACATTCGTTATCTGGCGCGGGATGAACTTCTCGATGTGCTGGTACGGCCCGTAGTTGTTCGAGCAGTTGGAGATCGTCGCGCGCACGCCGAACGAGCGGACCCATGCGCGGACCAGGAGGTCGCTGCCGGCCTTCGTCGACGAGTAGGGGCTCGAGGGGTTGTAGGGGGTCGACTCAGTGAAGCGGGCGGGGTCGTCGATTTCGAGATCGCCGTACACCTCGTCGGTCGAGATGTGGTGGAGTCGCGTTCCATGCCGGCGCGCTGCCTCAAGCAGCGTGTACGTGCCGATGATGTTGGTGTCGAGGAACGGGCGCGGATCGTGGAGCGAGTTGTCGTTGTGCGACTCAGCGGCGTAATGCACCACCGCATCTGCGTCGGTGAACAGTTCGTCGACCAGCGCAGCATCTGCGATGTCCCCTTGGACGAATCTGAGACGGTCGTTGGGGAGCCCGTCGAGCGAAGCTCGATTTCCTGCGTACGTGAGCTTGTCGAGGACTGTCACGTGATCGTCCGTGGAGCCGATCACGTGGTGGACGAAATTGGAGCCGATGAAGCCGGCACCCCCGGTGACGAGGAGTCTGCGCATTAGCCCAGCCTACCGGGAGCACCTCCACCGGTTTGGAGTAGCCGTGAGGATGGCCGAGACTAGAGGAATGCGCGGCATCATTCTCGCCGGGGGCACGGGCTCCCGGTTGCATCCGATCACTCTTGGCGTCTCCAAGCAGCTGGTGCCGGTGTATGACAAGCCGATGATCTACTACCCGTTGTCGACACTGATCCTCGCTGGTATCCGCGACATCCTGGTCATCACCACGCCCCACGACGCGGACCAGTTCGCCAGGGTGCTCGGGGATGGCTCGCGGTTCGGCGTCAACATCACGTACAAACAGCAGCCTTCGCCCGACGGTCTCGCCCAGGCGTTCATTCTGGGCCGCGAGCATATCGGCTCCGACACAGTCGCACTCGTCCTCGGCGACAACATCTTCTACGGCCAGGGCATGGGCACGCGTCTTCGCCAGTACAGCGATCTGAACGGCGGAGTCGTCTTCGGGTACCGAGTCGAGGATGCGACGGCGTATGGCGTTGTCGAATTCGACGCGACGGGCAAGGTCGTATCGCTGGAAGAGAAGCCGGCGGTGCCCAAGAGCCACTACGCGGTCCCCGGCCTGTACTTCTACGACAACCAGGTCATCGACATCGCAGCCAACCTCAAGCCTTCGCCCAGGGGTGAGCTCGAGATCACGGATGTGAACCTGGAGTACCTCGCTCGAGGCGAGCTCAAGGTGCAGCTGCTGCCGCGTGGGACGGCCTGGCTCGACACCGGCACATTCGACTCGCTGAGCGAAGCGACGGAGTTCATCCGAACCGTTGAGAAGCGGCAGGGCCTGTCCATCGGATGCCCCGAGGAAGTGGCATGGCGCATGGGTTTTCTCACCGATGACGAGCTGAGGCGAATCGCCGAGCCGCTGATCAAGAGCGGTTACGGGAAGTACCTCCTGTCGGCTCTCGAACAGGGGCGGAGCTGACCCGCTCGTAGGATGGGAAGAGGCGCTGGTGCGCAGCGGGCGGCATCGCAGATGCTGACTCCGACGGCGAATTGAGGGTGAAAATTGCAGAAAAGCGCAGTCTCGGTGGATGAGCCGATCGTCTACCCTGCGAACGGCAAACGGGTCGTCTTCTATCTGTTCCACGATTCGCGGGGCGATGTCGATGACTACATCGTTCACAAATTGGACGCGCTGAGGCCGCACGTCGAGCACATCTTTGTGGTCGTGAACGGAAAACTCACCGATCTCGGCCGCGAGCGCTTGGCTCCTGTGGCCGATACGGTGTGGCAGCGTGAGAACGTGGGCTTCGATGTCGGCGGCTACAAAGACGCGCTCGAGGAGTTCGGTCAGCGTCGACTGGCCGAATACGACGAACTCATCTTGATGAATTACACGTGGTTCGGCCCTGTTCGTCCCTTCGCGCCAGTCTTCGATCGAATGAACGCATCGGCTGTCGACTTCTGGGGTGTCACGGATCACGCGGAGGAGCCGCCGGATCCGTCAACCGGAAGAGGCGGACTGCACCGTCACTTGCAGACCCACTGGATCTCCGTCCGTCGGCGGATGTTCCTCTCTCAGACGTGGTCTGAATACTGGCGCGACATGCCGAAGATGACGAGCTACGCCGATTCGATTCTGCATCACGAGGCGCGGTTCACACACCACTTCGAGGCACTCGGGTTTCGTTCCGCGGTCGCCTTCTCCTCCGCGGACTACCCATCCGATAACCCCGCGATCTTCAATGCGGACCTGCTGCTCGCAGACGGATGCCCGATTCTGAAGAGGCGACAGTTCTTTCACTATCCGCCGTTCCTCGACAGACATGCAGTAATCGGCCGCTGGACGTTGAAGGAGGCTGAGAAATATGACTACCCAGTCTGGATGATCCTCCGAAATCTCGCGCGCAATGTCGCCCCCCATACGCTCAACGCCGACCTCGCGATGCTCGAAGTCCTTCCTGATGTGGATGTCACCGCTCCGAGCAACGCGCCGATGCGCATCGCGGTCGTGGCGCACGTCGATCACCTGGAACTCGCCCGTGACCTGTTGCGTCGCGTCGCGATGTTCCCGAGTCCCTTCGACCTGTATGTGACCACGACCAATCCTGCATGGCCGAGTGAGATCGAATCGATCCTCGGCGGGATGGACGTGGCCAAGATGGAGACGCACGAGATCCGCGTCATTCCCGTGCGCGGAGGGAACGACATGAGCGCCTTCTTCGTCGGGTGTCGCGACGTGCTCAGTGCGGGAGCTTACGACCTCGTAGCCAAGGTTCGCACGATGCCTTCTTCCCGCAGGACGTCAAACGCCGATCGATATGTGGCGCGACAGCAACTCGAGAGCCTGATGAGTTCATCTGGCTACATCGCGAATCTGCTCGCCCTCTTCACGAGGGAGGTCGGTCTCGGTGTCGTCTTCCCGCCGATGGCGCACATCGGTTTCGATCGGATGGGCCGCGGCTGGGGAGTCGACGGCGCCCAGGCGGTCGAACTCATGAAAGCGCTGAAGATCCGGGTTCCTGCCGATGACGTATCGCCATTGGCGCCGGTCGCAGGGATGTGGGTGGCTCGCCCGGAGGCTCTTCGCTTGATCGCGGATTTCGACTGGTCGTATCAGAGCTACGCCAAGGGCTCTTCGAGCAAGGGCACGAGGCTTGCATACGCTCAAGAACTGATCGTCGTACATGCCGCGGGGGAGCGCGGGTACCACACGCGGACGGTGCTCAATGAGTCGCATGCGTCGATCAGCCACACCTCCCTCGAGTACAAGGTCGATCAGCTGCTCTCCACGACCATCGGTTACCCGCATGATCAGATCCAGTTCCTCCACCGCGCAGGCTGGATGGGCCGAGCAGGCCTGCCGGCCCTGTCTCGGATGTATCTGCGCCTGCATTGGCCACGCACGGCGCGGCTCCTGCTGCCGCTCAACAACGTGACGCGCCGGGCAATTTACATGCTCCGCGCTCTCCGGTCGAGCCCTGAGAATCTGTCACCCGCCGAGAATACGCCTGACGAAGGTTCACGATCTTGACCAACCTGTCCGCTGAGTCCACCAGCCGCGCACGCTTCCCCGAGGGTGGGAAGCGCATCATCATCTATGTCGTGTTCGACCGCCGGGGAGGTGTGGACAGATACATCGTCCACGCGCTGGAAGCTTTGCGTGATAACGCGGATCACATCTTCGTGGTGGTCAACGGCTCGCTGAGTGAAGAGGGGCGATCGAGCCTTGAACCCGTTGCGGATACGATCCTGGTTCGGGAAAACGTGGGTTTCGACATCTGGGGCTACAAGGCCGCACTCGACGCACTCGGCGCTGACCTCGAGCAGTATGACGAGGTCCTGCTCACCAACGACACGTGGTACGGGCCGGTTCGTTCATTCCGCGATCTCTTCGATCGGATGGACGCGGAGGCCGTGGACTTCTGGGGATTGACCGACCATCAGATGGAGAAGGTCAACCCATTCACGAACGTCGGCACGCTTCCCGCGCACATCCAGTCGTACTGGACGGTCGTCCGACGCAACATGTTCCAATCCGACGAGTGGAAGACCTACTGGCGAGACCTCCCTCCTATGGAGGGCTACCTCGACGCGGTTCTCAAGCACGAAACCATCTTCACGGAGCGGTTCGCGAACGCAGGGTTCGCCTGGGTTTCGGCGTTCCCGGAGTCTTCGTACCCGACCAAGAATCCAACTCTGTTCAATTCGGAGATGCTCATCGAAGACGGATGTCCGGTGGTGAAGCGACGCCCGATGTTCCACTTTCCACCCCTTCTGGATCGCAATGCCGTCATCGGACGCTGGACGCTCGAGGCAGTCGAACGCCACGGGTACCCCATGCCGTTGATGCTAGAGAATCTGGCTAAGAACGTCGCGCCGAGGGACTTGAACGCGGACGCGAACCTGCTCGAGGTTCTCCCGGAGGTCGACGTCTCGTATGACCCGACGCGCCCCCTCCGCATCGTTGTCGTCGCTCACATCTTCTACGACGAGATGACGGACGAGATCCTTGATCGAGCCGACACCCTTCCCGGCGCCTATGACCTCGTGGTCACGACGCCGGACTCAGAAAAGGCCGAGGCGATCGCCGACATCATCGGCCGACGCCCGCGCGAAGGCCGTCACGTCGACATCAGGGTGCTCGAGTCCAACGATGGACGTGATCAGAGTGCCTTCCTTGTGGCATGTCGCGACATCATCCTCAGCGATTCCTACGATCTGCTGGTCAAGCTGCACTCGAAGAAGACCGTTCAGGACGGCTTCAACATCGGCCGCCATTTCAAGACCCAGCAGTTCACGAACCTGCTCAACAGCGAGGGCTATACAGCGAATCTCCTCGCCCTGTTCCAGAAGGAGCCCGGCCTCGGTCTCGTCTACCCACCGACGATCCACATCGGGTATCCGACAATGGGTCGCGGGTGGTGGTCGAACAAGCCCGGCTTCGCGGCGTTGTGCGACAGACTCGGGATCCGAGTACCGCTGGACGACATCTCACCGCTTGCGCCGTACGGCTCCATGTATATCGCTCGCCCCGAGGCGCTGCGGTTGATGGTTGCGAATGAGTGGACCTTCCAGGACTTCGCCGGCCCCGACGCGTATCGCGACGGGGGCTTGGCGCACATTCTCGAGCGGATGCCGTCATACGCCGCCGGTGAGCTCGGGTTCCACACGCGCACCGTCTCGACGGCAGAGTACATGTCCATCAGTCACACGGCCTTCGACTTCAACCTGGATCACATCGCGATGACGATTCCCGGCTGGATCGATGAGCAGGTGCTGCTGATCCGTCGCGCAGGCTTCATGGGCGAAGGTCGTCTGAAGAACATCGCGCGCATGTATCTGGCCGTGAATCGACCGGAGCTTGCCCCGAAGCTCGAGCGGCTGATACCCAAGGTCGCGCGCGCGCGACATCTGTTCTGGAAGGCACGGCACCCTAGGACGTGGAGGCGCGGCTGACGATTTCGTTGATCCGCTCGGCGTCGCCCCAAATCGCAGGGGAGTCGTAGGGCCGGTCAGGGAACGCCCCGTATTCGAGTGAGATGTCAAGGCCGCGCTGGGCGATGAACTCCTCGACCTTGTCGGCGAGCGACACGGGAACTCCGGTGCAGCAGTTGACGATCCCCGTCGCATCCGGCGCCCCGAACAGCGCAGCGATCTGCACGCCGAGTTCGCTGACCTCGATGAAGTCGAACTTGTTCGTACCCGTCGTGAAGGGGAAGGTGCGCTTGCCGGCATCCGCCGCATCGAGCACTCGGGCGAAGATCGAGTTGTTCCGGCGGTCATCCCCGAAGATGTAGAAGCAGCGGGCCCACGTGAAGCTCGTCGTCGCCGAGATCGCCTGGGCGAGCGATTTGCGCAGTGCGTCCTTCGCGATGCCGTACTGCGACATCGGTGCTGTCGGGGTCGCCGCGTCGATCGCACCCTCCCAGTACCCGACCTCGTGCATCGTGCCGAGGGCGACGATTCTCGGGACGCCCGCTGCGGCAGCGGCGGTCAGAAGCCGGAAATGCGCCGAGACGTTCATCATGTGCGCGGGCGAGTTGTGTGCGAAGCCGTCCTGCCAGGCGAGGTGCACTATTCCGGAGGCTGTGGGGATATCGGTCGCGAACTCTTCCGAGAGCACGTCGATCTCGAGCACGTCGGCGCGCGGATCGAGTGTGGCGCCCGAGCCCGGGCGCACCACCGCGGTGACGGAATGCCCGCGATCGAGCAACGACTCCACCACGTGCGGACCGAGGTAGCCGCCCGCGCCGGTTACCAGGACCGGGGCGGTCATCTGCCGCCTCCGACCGGCGCCAGTGATGTGTACCAGTGCACGTAGTCGCTGATCCCATCTCTCCACCCGATGCTTGGGCTCCATCCGAGTTCGGTCCGTCCGAGCGTCGTCTCGGTCCACGCGTGCCGGACATCGCCGTCACGATACCTTCCGGTGACCGCGGGTTCGGCACCACCGACGATCGAGCTCACGAGTCGCGCGACCTCGAGGATCGGCGTTGCCTCACCCGACCCGACATCGATGACGCGTGCCGCCCCGGGGCGGGGGTTCTGCATTGCTGTCTCGAACGCCCGCGCGACATCCTCCACATGTACGAAGTCGCGGGTCATGAGTCCGTCCTCGAATACATCGATGGGCTCCCCGCGCCCGGCTATCTGAACGAAGAGCGGCAGAAGACCCGTGTACGGGTTGATCAGCGACTGGCCTGGACCGTACACGTTCTGCAGACGGAGAATGGTGAGCTCGACGTCACGCGATCCGCACCACGCAGACAGCATCGTGTCCTGCGCGTGCTTGGTGGCGCCGTAGATGCTCGTGGGGTGGGCGGGTGTCACACCCGCGACCGAGGGCTGAGGGTCGGCATCCGGAAAATCCCACTGGCCGGCGGCCAGTTGCCGATGGGTGCGCTGGCCTGGGGAGAACAAATCGCCGCTCGATCGGCTGCGCCACAGCCCCTCGCCATAGACCGCGCGACTCGAGGCGATCAGGATGTGCGCGGGGACCGCGTCGTGCTGGGCGAGCCGGTCGAGCATCACCGCCGTGCCACCCACGTTCACCGCAGCGAAACGAGTCGCGTTGTCGAGTGAGAGCCCGGTGTCGGTCTCTGCGACGAGGTGGACGACGATGTCGGGTCGGACATCCTGCAGGAGAGCGGACCATGTTTCGGGCTCGGTGATGTCTGCGATGACGAGTTCGGCGTCCTCCGTCAGCCCGGCCGGGCGGCGGGGACTCGCATGGATGCGAGGATTCAGCGAATCCACAGCGATCCACCGATCGGCGGTGGCCGCGAGCCGCGAGGCCAGTGCGCATCCCACGAAACCGGCGCCTCCAGTGACGAGGACGCTGCCCAAGTGCTGTTCGGGCATGGCACTCCTTGCTGATGACGGGAACGGTTCTCATACGAGCCTATAGGTGGCCGCCGCCGGCTTGCCGACGAGGCATCGGGTACAGTAGGTGAGTTGATCTAAGCGACATGAGTGGGGCCCTTGGGAACTTCGGAACGATTCAGCAGGCTGGCCGCGGCCCCCTTCTCGACTATTGACGCGCGCGGTTTTCGAGCCCGCGGAAGGGGCGGCAAGGTCGGGGAGATCTTCACCCGCCGACAGCTCCTCGGGCTCCTCATCCGGCGTGACCTCCAGGCGCGCTATCGCGATAGCTTCCTCGGGTTCCTTTGGACGCTGATCCGGCCGATCATCCAGTTCCTGATGTACTTCATCGTGCTGGGACAGTTCCTCGGCGCGGCGAAGGGGATCCCCGATTTCGCCATCTATCTCTTCTCCGGTCTCACGCTGTACTCGTTCTTCTCGGACATGGTGTTCGGGTCAACAGCGTCGATCCTCAACAACGCCGGCCTGGTCAAGAAGATCTACCTCCCCCGCGAGGTCTTTCCGTTGGCGAGCGTCGGCGCGGCCGGCTTCATGTTCTTCGTCCAGGTCATCGTGCTCTCTGGCGCGGCGCTCCTGTTCAACGCTCTCCCCTCGCCGATCGAAATGCTGTGGTTCGTCCCCTCCGTGATTCTCATCCTGGTCTGGGGTCTGGCCATCGGCATCCTGCTGTCCGCACTGAACGTCTATCTCCGTGATGTCCAGTACTTGACGGAAGTGGCGATGATGCTGGCCATGTGGGGATCGCCGATCGTCTACTCGTGGACGATGGTGCAGAGCGTGTTCGACAGTTTCGGCCTGCCGGCATGGGCGCTCGAGATCTACATCAACAACCCCGTCACTTTGGGCGTCCTCGGCTTCCATCGCGCATTCTGGGGTGCCGGAACCTCGGCAGATTACCCCGACCACCTCGCCTTGCGGATGCTCATAGCGGGAGTGATCGGGTTGATTGTTCTGGTCGTTTCCCACCGTGCGTTCACGCGCCTGCAGGGCAACTTCGCACAGGAGCTCTAGTGAAGAAGTCGAAAGAGACCGGACCCGAGATCGTCCGGATCACCGGAGTGACAAAGCACTTCCGTGTCCGCAAGGACAACACCCTCAAGGAGCGTGTCGTTCATCTGGGGCGCCGCGGACGAGCGCATCGCGAAGACTTCATCGCCATCGACGATGTGACCCTGGCTGTAAACGCCGGTACCACGGTGGGACTCCTCGGCCCGAACGGCTCCGGCAAGAGCACACTCCTCAAACTGATCGGCGGGATCCTCTCGCCGACGTCCGGCGAGGTCCAGTCACGTGGAAGCGTCGCCGCGCTGCTCGAACTCGGCGCCGGCTTCCACCCTGATCTGAGCGGCCGCGAGAACGTCTACCTGAACGCATCGATCCTCGGTCTGTCCCGAGCTGAGACCGACGCTCAATTCCCGAATATCCTCGAGTTCAGCGGGATCGGCGACTTCATCGACACTCAGGTGAAGTTCTACTCTTCGGGCATGTTCGTCAGGCTCGCGTTCGCGGTTGCCGTGCACACAGACCCCGACATCCTCTTGGTAGACGAAGTGCTGGCGGTCGGCGATGAGGCATTCCAGCGGAAGTGCATGGACCGGATCGCGCAGTTCCGTCAAGAGGGACGGACGATCATCCTCGTGAGTCACTCGGCTGCGCAGGTCGCAGAGCTCTGCGACCGGGGTATCGTTCTCAGCGCGGGCAAAGTGGTCTTCGACGGCGAGGCCAACGACGCCATCGGAGCACTGCGCGACATCCTCGAGGGGCGCCGGGTCGGCGAGGCGCGTCCCGAAGAGACGACGCACACGATCGAGGTGAAGCAGATCGAGCTGCTTGATGAATTCGGGGCTCCCTCCAACTCCATCAGCGAGGGCGACGCCGTGACGATTCGCATTCATGTCGACGCGTTGCACGAAGTCGAGGAGTGGGCCGCGGGCTTCAGCATCGACACGCCCCTGGGCCAGATGGTGCTGGCGTCGAACACGACCTGGTTGGAAGTGACGCTCGCGCCGATCATCGGGGAGGTCGCAGTGGACTTCCACATCGACCAAGCCCATTTCGGTCCCGGGCAGTATTACATCAACGCGAATGTTTCAGGCATCAGCGAGCCGAGCTCGCACTCTTTCATGCAGGGTGCGATGCTGACCGTGCACGGAAGTGACACAACCCAGGGCACTGTCTCGGCAGCGGTGGAAATCCGGGAGGCGACCGACCGAGTATGACCCGGTCCTACCTACTGTGGTGCGGGGAGTGAGCGGCAGTCTCCGCGCCCATAGGCTCCTGCGTTCGCCACGGTGTCGGTTGCTGGCGACGGAGTCGGCTTACGACGCGCTTGCCGCGGAACTGGTCCACCGGATTCGATGCGGTATGCGCCGCCGGAGGAGCGCTGTGCACGCAGAGCTTCGAGTGCGGTCAGCGGGTTTCGATCGGCGCCGGGCCAGCGACGAGGCGAGGCCAGATCACTACCGGCTCGTCGGGGTTACGTGCGCCGCGTCCAGCCTCTCGCCGAGCGGAGTGGCGAGGATCGTGGAAAGGGTGTTCGTCAAGTGGGAACCAGGTGTGTCCTGGTACACGATGGCGTTCCCGAGAACGAGCTTGCAGGCCGAATCATCGCAGAAGATGTCGGTCAGATCGATGAGAGGCACGCCGAGCTCGGCGCTGAGGGCAGGGAGTCCATCCGGGTACACGTCGAGCGCGTCCGCGACGGGAGTCGCGCACTTCGCTGCCGCAGCGGCGGACCCCCCGCTATCGTCAACGCACGCGTGGGAATTCGTGGGGTTGAACGGGATGTCGGCAATCAGCGCCAGCGGAACGCCCGCATCATGCAGGGCGGTGACGTAGGACACCCGAGCGTCTGCCGGTGTCGCAGACATTCTGAATGAGCTGTAGAGGACGAGATCGTAGCCACCGTGCACGATCGAGTCGAGCCATTCAGGGCTGCCCGAGCACGCCTCGCCGCTGCCGTTGTCGCAGTTCATGCCCACATAGGTCGTCAGGCGCCAGCCGCGCTGCTCTGCGAGTGCCTTGAGCCCCGGAATCAGATGTGCGGCGTGGGAGTCGCCGGCGATGGCGACTGAGAAATCGGCGTCCGGACTGCCGTACTGGCATGACGACGGCTCTCCACCGCCCATGTCGAAGCAGTCGTACATCACGGCGAAGTCGAGCTTGCGGTCAGCGACCAAGGGCGTCAGCGGCGCATCCGGCACCGTGGTCGCCGCGACGCTCG
The DNA here is from genome assembly GCF_010634885.1 of Microbacterium sp. B35-04. NCBI lineage: Bacteria > Bacillati > Actinomycetota > Actinomycetes > Micrococcales > Microbacteriaceae > Microbacterium > Microbacterium sp. B35-04. The sequence goes on from NZ_MWLP01000085.1 coordinate 16,608, forward strand.
GTGCCGGCATTGCCGCCTGCTGGCGCGCTGCCGCGGCCGACGCCTGGTTCATCCCGAAGATCACGGAACCCGTGAGGGCTGTCACGGCCAGCATCCCGACAGCCGCCGGATAGAAAGATCGGCGCACGGTGACACGCCACATGGCCCCGAACCGGAAAGGATCCTCGATGAGGATTTTGCTGACGGCTGCCAGCAGAATCGTCAGCGCGATGATCCCGAGCTTGCTGAATCCGTCAAGCGCTGCGCCGAGTGCGAATGGCGCGACGATGATGAGCGGCCAGTGCCAGAGGTAAATGCCATACGAGATGTCACCGAGGTAGGTAAGTGGGCGCACGCGTGACGTGACGGCAGGCGAGAACAGTCCAGGCACGTTGCCCGCCCAGAGGAAGAGGCACGTTCCCAGTACCGGGACCAGCGCCGCGGTGCCTGGGAACGGCGTCGTCTCGGTGATGAGGAGGGCGGAGCCGAAGATGAGGGCGAGTGACGTCCAGGATGCCACTGTTCGAACCACGATCGCGCGGCGCGGGGGCCCCGTCTCGAAGCCGGCGTTCGGGATGAACGCGAGCAAGCCACCCGCCGCGAACTCCCATGCGCGGGTCGTGGTCGCGAAGTAGGCGAGGCCGGGCTCGGTCGCGGTCAGCCATAGCGACGCAGCGAGAGAGCCGACGAAGACCAAGGCGATGGCGATGAGTCCGAAGAGACGGATTCTGCTGGGCTCCGCGGCGCTGGGGGAGCCGAGCCTGGACCGCCGATCGCGCCCGGTCCTGCGGGCGATGAGGATCGCGACGAGGAGAAGGAGCGGCCAGAAGATGTAGAACTGCTCCTCAGCCGATAGCGACCAGAAGTGCTGCGAGATCACCGGCTGCTGATTCTGCTCGAGGTAGTTCACCGAACTGCTCGCGAGCGACCAGTTCTCGACATAGAAGGCGGAGGCGAGGATGTTGCGCAGGTTTGCGCGCCATTCAGATTGGGGGAGGAAAGCCAGCACCAGCCCGACCGACACAAGGAGGACCACGCTCGCCAGGGGCAGCAAGCGACGGGCGCGGTTTCCCCAGAACGAGAACAGGCGCAATCCGTCGGATTGCGTACTGCTGCGCAGAAGGTGGGAGGAGATCAGATAGCCGGAGATGACGAAGAACACGTCGACCCCCACGAAACCACCGGGCAGGCGGCCGGGCCAGAGGTGGTACACCACGACGATACCGACTGCGACCGCACGCAGTACCTGGATCTCGGGTCGGAAGCCTGACGGGGCCGACTTGCGGCTCTCAGCTCCTGCGCTCACGATCGCGACAGCTGGCTTCCGTCTCGGGGACGACAGAGCGGACTGACGATGCATCCGGTCATCTCGCCTCTCCTGCCCTCGCTTCGCACCACCGAGCGGATCGCGCGGGATCGTTACGTGACGAGTCTACCGGAGGCGGTCCTGAGAGAAGACTCCGGCCGCGGGCGTCAGCGAGGCGTGGGTCTACGACGGTGATGGGTATTATGGAGCGTGCCGAATAGCCCGGCGGCGTGACGATCGGGTGAGCAGCGTGATCGGTGAGGGCGCTCGGATCTGCCAGGAGCTCGACGCGACCGCCAGAGTGTAGGGGACGATCCGTTCATCATGAATCAGGTCTTTATCGCGCGCGATGGACACCTCCCCGAACGCGGATCTTCCGCGTCCAGCGTCATGGGTGCGGATCACGTCAATGACGCTTCGGGGCTGTCGCTGCACGATCATTTTGCAGCCGGCTCAACACCGAGACGACACCGCTAGGGGCTCCATGGATCTGCTCATCGTCGGCTCCGGCCTCTTCGGCCTCACGATCGCGGAGCGCGCCGCGGCATCCGGTCGACAGGTCACGATCGTCGAGCGACGCCACCACCTCGGCGGAAATGCCTATAGCGAAGCCGAGCCGACCACCGGCATCGAGGTGCACCGCTACGGTGCTCACCTGTTCCATACGTCCAACGCGACCGTCTGGGAGTACGTCAACCGCTTCACCGCGTTCACCCGATACGTGCATCGCGTTTACACGACGCACAACGGCGTGGTGTTCCCGATGCCGATCAATCTCGGCACGATCAACCAGTTCTTCCAGGCGGCTCACTCGCCGGATTCGGCGATGGCGCTGGTGAAAGAGCTGGCCGGTGAGTTCGACCCGAAGCGCGCCAAGAATCTCGAGGAGCGCGGCATCGGCCTGATCGGTCGCCCATTGTACGAGGCATTCATCCGCGACTACACGGCGAAGCAGTGGCAGACCGATCCGCGTGCGCTCCCCGCGGACATCATCAGCAGACTGCCGGTGCGGTACAACTACGACAACCGCTACTTCAACGACACCTGGGAAGGCCTGCCCGCCGACGGGTACACCGCGTGGCTCGACCGAATGGCGGACCACCCCCGCATCGACGTGAGGCTCAATGTCGACTTCTTCGACGACAGCCAGCCGCTGAACAAGGCGGCCATCGTCGGACAGCTTCCTGTCGTCTACACCGGCCCGGTCGACCGGTACTTCGACTTCGCTGCCGGCGAGCTGGCCTGGCGAACGCTGGACTTCGAGCAGGAGGTCGTGGCGACGGGCGATTTCCAGGGCACCAGCGTGATGAACTATGCCGACGCCGACGTGCCGTACACGCGGATCCACGAGTTCAAGCACTTCCACCCCGAGCGCGCAGACCGCTACCCAGCAGACCGGACCGTCATCATGCGCGAGTACTCGCGCTTCGCCACGCGCGATGACGAGCCGTACTACCCGGTGAACACGGCGTCGGACCGGAACAGTCTGCTGGCGTACCGAGAGCTGCAGAAGGGCGAGCCGGATGTGCACTTCGGCGGCCGTCTCGGAACGTACCAGTATCTGGATATGCACATGGCGATCGGCTCCGCGCTGTCGATGTGGAACAACCAGCTCGCGTGAGCGCCGAGGATCCCACCCGTCCCGTCGTGGCGCGCGCCGTACTGCCGGTCAGCGATACCACGGAGGTACTTCCGCTCTACTTGGACGGGGAGCTGGACACGGTCGGGTTCGAGATTCTCGGGAGGCATTCCCTGCGTGTCGACGCTGGTCGCACAGTGTCGTTCGGCTCGTACTTCAATGCGTTTCCGGCTTCCTACTGGCGCGCACACACCGGGGTGCGCGAGGTGCGATTGACCGTTCGCACCAGCGGAGCCGGAGGCGTCGTCCGGGTGATGCGATCGGATCCCGATGCCCGGCCGATGCTGGTCGAGGAACGCGGGATCACCGACGTTCGCGAGGAATTGTTCGCTCTCAGTCTTGATGGTTTCGATGACGGCGGATGCTATTGGTTCGACCTCGTAGCCGACGATGACGGACTGCTCTTCGACGGTGCCGACTGGACGGTGGCGGCCAGTCGGCCTGCGGGGACGGCATCCGTAGGTATGGCGACGTTCAACCGGCCCGCCGATTGTCTCTCCCAGCTCGACACGATTGCGCGTGACCCTACGATGCTCGCCGTGCTCGATCGGATCATCGTCGTCGACCAGGGCACTGACCTCGTGACCGCGCAGGCGGGTTTCGAGGACGTCGCGCGCAGCCTGGGCGACCGGTTGGTGCTGGTGCGCCAGGCCAACCTGGGTGGGTCCGGCGGGTTCTCGCGCGCCATGGCTGAGACCCTCGACCGCGGTGAGAGCGACTACGTCCTGCTTCTGGACGATGACGCGATCTGTGAGCCGGAGGCGATCGTGCGGGCCGTGCGGTTCGCCGACTATGCGTCGGCACCCACCATCGTCGGCGGCGGCATGATCCACATCGATGCCCGGACAGTGCTGTACGCGCAGAGCGAGCAGTGGGACACGCGGATCGGGTGGGTCGACCTCAACCGCGCAGACGCCTATGACCATGACTTCGCCCGGACTCCGTTCCGATCGACTCCCTTCGCCCACAGGCTGCATCGCTCCGACTTCAACGGCTGGTGGATGTGCCTCATCCCGGTGGAAGTGCTGCGCGCGCATGGACTATCGCTGCCCCTCTTTCTCAAGGGTGACGATGTCGAGTTCGGGCTGCGGGCCAAGGCCGGAGGAGTGGCGACGGTGAGCGTCCCCGGCATCGCCCTGTGGCATCTGGGGTGGGGCGGCAAGGCGCCGACCCGTACGTGGGAGGCATACTTCCTGCATCGAAACCGTCTGATCGGCGAGCTCTTGCACTCGCCGCAGCGTCGTCCTCATCTCGTCGTCGCGCACTCCTTCTTCGGCGACCTCAAGCCGCTGCTGACACTGCAGTACTCGGCCGTGCGCTTGCGCGCATTGGCCATCCGCGACGTGCTCGACGGGCCGGAGTCGCTGCCACGTCGCCTCGCCACCCGTGCGGGCGAGGTCAGGGCGCTCTGGGCGGGTTTCGCGGACGCGACTACGGTGGACCCCGCCGCCCACGCAGTGGGCACTGGTCGTGTGCGTGCCGTCCCGTCCGGACGGGCGGCTCAAGCGGTTCTGCTGGCAAGGCTCTGGATGCGCCAGCTCCTGGTGCCCGCTGCCGGTTCATCCCGTACTCGTCCCGACGCCCATGTGAAGGCCGACGAACTGAGCTGGTCGACGTTCACCCAGATCGACAGCGCGCTCGTGGACACTCCTGACGGCGCAGCGACGGTGTGGTATCGGCGCAGCCGCGGTGCTACTGTGCGTGCCCTCGGGCGCAGCATCCGCCTGCATGCCCTCCTGTGGTGGCGATGGCCGGCGCTGGCACGTCGGTTCCGAGGCGCCGCCGCGGAACTTTCCTCGCCGCGCCAGTGGGCTGAGATATTCGCGGAGCACTCGTGACGGGTGCTTGGTGGGCCGCCGCGCCCGCGATGCTGGTGAGCGCCGCGATCCTGCTGGTGCCGGGCTTGATCGCCACAGCGCCGCTTCGGCTTGCCTGGGTCGCACGGATCGCGCTGAGTTCCGCTGTCAGCATCGCGTGCATCGGCATCGCAGGGGTTGCCTTCTCGCTGTTCGGGGTCTTCTTCGCCGCCTGGCAGGTGGTCCTCGTAGCGCTGGTGCTTGGGGTCGTAGCCTGGCTGATTCGCGGATGGGTGCCCGACGCCCCGCGCGAGCGCGTGCGCTGGTGGTGGTTGGCCTCGGCGTGGGTGCTCTCCGCGCTCCTCATCGCGGTCGTCGCCTTCTGGGGAGTCGCCTCACCGGAGCAGTTCAGCCAGACGTATGACAACGTGTTCCACCTCGGCGCAATCTCGCACATCCTGGCGGGCGGTGATGCATCCTCGCTCACGCTGCGCACACTCATCGAACCGCAACGTGCGTGGGCGCCGTACCCTTCGGCCTGGCACTCGCTGGTCGCGCTGAATGTTCAGTTGTGTGGCGTGAGCGTTCCGGTCGCCGTCAACGCCACCTGGATCGCCGTCTGTGCCACCGTGTGGCTTCCAGGGGTCGCCTGGTTGGCGCAGCTCATCGCGCGCCCCTTCGAGTCCGGCCGTGTGGCTTTGATCGCGCTGCCGCTCGGAACGGCATTCGGCGCGATGCCGTATGCGCTGCTGTCATGGGGCACTCTCTACCCGACTTTCCTCGCGACTGCCCTGGTGCCCGCGGCGATCGCCATACCAGTCGCGGTGTGGCCGCCGCGATTCCGCGTTCGAGTGGGTCGTGCCGTGCTCGCCGGAGCGGCGGGTCTCGCCGCGGTCCTCGCGGCCATCGTGTTCGCCCAGCCTCGGGTGCTCGCGACCTGGGCCGTGATGATGGCTCCGTTCGTGCTGTACTTCGCCTGGCGTGCGTATCGGCCAGCCTGGCGCGCAGGTGGCCGGCATCGCCGACGCGCGGTCACCGCGCTCGTGGCCGCCGTCGGGGCGCTTGTGGTCGCCGCCGGAGTGGGATTCGCGTATGTGGTCTTCCGCCTCGGATTGTTCGAGCGGCCTCTCGACGATCGCCTCGGCGGTCCGCAGGCCAAAGCCTCCCAATCCGTAGCCGCGGGAATCTCCCAGGTCCTCGGTCAGGCCTGGCCGGCGGGCTCCACCGGTACCATCTCGTTCCCCTCGATTCCGCTTGCGCTCTTCGTCATCGTCGGGATCGTCGCGGTGTGGCGCGGGCGCAGGCTCCGGTGGGCGCTGGTGTCGTATCTCGCGCTCGCGATCCTGTTCGTGATCGCTGCGGGGGCGGACGACGTCTTGACCAAGCTGCTCACGGCGCTCTGGTACAAGGATCGCTACCGGCTGAGCTCCGCCCTTCCCGTGTTCGGCGTCGCGTTCGCTGCCCTCGGCATCCTGGTCTCGGCGCGCTGGCTCGGTCACCGCGCGGTTCGCCGGCGAACCGGGGCGGTCGCCTTCGCCTGGGGGACCGCTCTCGTCTCGGCGCTCACGCTCGTCGTCAGCGGGGGCTCGTCCGCGATCGCGGTGGTCTTCGCGCTTCCTGCGGCCAGCGCTGCGGACGAGGTGGTGTCAGTTCGTCAGATTCAATTCCTTCAGGATGTCGGTCGCATCGTGCCGGCTGACGAGCGGCTGCTGGGCGACCCGTGGGATGGGTCGGCGATGTCCCTGCTCTTCGGGGATCGCGAGCCGGTGTTCCCCCATGTCAACGGGCAGTGGGATCCGCACCGACTCCTGCTCGCGCAGCGCCTGGGCGAGATCGAGACGGTGCCTGAGGTCTGCCAGGCTCTCGACGCACTCCGCGTGCGGTACGTCGTCTACAACCCGCACGAGTTCGGCGGAGGAGATCCGATCGGCAACCAGTTCTTCGCGATCCACGATGCGGTCGGGGCTGGTTTGTTCGAACCGTTGCTGACCGACGGCGAGTCGACGCTGTATCGCATCGATCAGTGTGGTCGGCTGCCGGCCCGGTGAGCCGACGGCTCAGTACTCAGTCGTATCGACGACGTTGTCGAGAAGCCGCCCTCGGCGCTCACTCAACTTCTCGCGGACAAGCCTGAAACCGCCGCGTCTGAGGTAGTACGCGAAAAGCGCCGCATCGCGACGGCGGCCCTTGGGCATCAGGAGAATCCGAGCGAATCGGCTGCCGGCCGCATTGGCGCGACGTTGGGCGAGCTGTGCCCGGTCGGCAGCAGGCTGGGGATCTGCACAGAAATCGATCAACGGCCGGAGCGATTCCTTCCAAAGGAAGCGGCTGCGAAGCGCCTGCGCCCGATCGCGCGCCGCAACGAGAGCGTCGGGTGTCGACAGCAGGTCGAGGATAGCCTCCGCCAGCGCGACGGGATCCGCCGGAGGGACGATGCGTCCCGCGCCCGCGCTCCCGATGATTTCCGCGAACGCGTCGCCGTCACTGGCGACGACCGGGAGGCCAGCCCACAGATAGTCCAGGATTCGGGTGCGGAACGAGAAGCGCGTTTCAGCGTGGAGGACGTGGGCGCTCACTCCGAGGTCGGCATCGAGCAGGTAGTTGACTCTGTCGTCGTAGTCGACCCAGTCGTCGTTGAAGAACACCGATCGTCCGGTCAGGCCGAGCCGCTCGGATGCGGCGATGGTGTCGGCGACCGCCTGCATCTCGGGAACATCGGGGTTGAAGTGGGTTGCGCTAAGGAAGAAGAGCTTGATGTCGGGATGATCTGCCGCGAGCAGACCCATGGCCTCGACGAGCGTCACCGGGTCGAACCAGTTGTAGATGCCGCCCCCCCACAGCAGCACGCGGTCGTTCTCGTGGATTCCCTCTACCACGCCCTTGATCGCGGTACGCGTTCGCTGAGGCGGCTCAGCTGGGAGGCCGAAAGGCGCTATGCCGATCAGAGAGCTGAAGGTCGGGTCGTCCGTATAGGTGAGTGGGTTGAGCCGGCCCATCGACGACAGGCCACCTAGCCACAGGTCGCGCTGGCGTTCTGAGGCACACAGGAAGAAGTCTCCGCGAATGAGTTGCTCGTTGAGCAGTGAGACGGCCTTTTCGATCTCCTCCGCCCACATCGCAGCGTCCTGGTACTTGTTCTGCTCGAGCTGCTCGAGCTGGAACGGGTCATAGAGATCCGCCACGACGATCTTTTCCGACTCACGGACCGATGGGAAGATGCGAAACGCCACCCCCTGAACGACGATGACATCCGCCCACTGCTCGTGCAGCGACATTCCGTGATCGTCGGATTCATGCACGAAATGCAACTCGAACCGGTCGGAAGTTCGTGCGATCCGCTGCCATGAGACGATCCGCACATCGCACAGCTCGCTCAGCTGATCGGCCATGTTCCAGACGCGTATCCCCGGTCCGGCCATCTTCTGTTGGATGGGGTCGCCGGTGAGCAGCAGCACGTGCGGCCGCGCGGCAACTTCACCCGTTTTGGACACGGCAACTCCCATCGTGCAACCAGGAAACCCTAACAGGGCTCGGCGGCTGGGTCGGGACGGCTCAACCTCTAAACTCGTCAGGTGACCACTGCCACCGTCGGGGCTCCCGGCTCGCCCCGGCGCTACCTGCACTCCCTGTGGCTCCTCTCGTCACGCGATCTGCGTGTCCGCTACGCCACGAGTGCGCTGGGCTACCTGTGGTCGGTGCTCGACCCCCTCGTGATGAGCCTCATCTACTGGTTCATCTTTACTCAGGTGTTCGGCCGCGGCGTCGGCGAGGAGCCGTACATCGTGTTCCTGATCTCGGTGCTATTGCCCTGGACGTGGTTCAACGCGGCCGTCACCGACTTCACCAAGGCTTTCAACAAGGACGCCCGACTGGTCCGGTCTACCTCGATCCCGCGAACGATCTGGGTCAACCGGATCGTCCTCAGTAAGGGGATCGAGTTCCTCTTCTCGCTCCCGGTGCTTGTTGGCTTCGCCGTGGTGGGCGGTGCGACCGTCAACTGGGCGATCCTGCTGTTCCCGGTTGCGGTACTGCTCCAGACCGTGCTGCTCGTCGGGCTCGGACTCCTGGTTGCGCCACTGTGCGTGCTGTTCGGCGACCTCGAACGCACGACGCGCCTGATCCTGCGGGCGCTGTTTTACGCCACCCCGATCATCTACGGTGTAAGCGATCTGCCGGGCATCTTCGCCGACCTCGTTGCATTCAACCCGCTCGCCGGGATCTTCACGATGTATCGCGTCGGATTCTTCCCGGATCAGTGGAACACGTTGTCCGTGGTCGTGGGATCCCTCATGTGCTTCGTCTTCCTCGGCCTCGGCATGGTCGTCTTCCGGCGACTCGAGCGCCCCGTGCTGAAGGAGCTGTGATGACCGAGCGAGCTGGGCTGACGGCATCCGATCTGGCAATCGAAGTGCGTGACCTCGGTGTGCGCTTCCGCCGCAACAAGCGGGGTCGTCGCAGCCTGAAGGACCTGTTCGGCGACGCTTCCCGGAGGTCGAAGCCGGGGGAGTTCTGGGCCCTGCGGAACGTCACTTTCAGTGTACGCCCGGGCGAGTCGATCGGGGTCGTCGGGCGTAACGGTCAAGGCAAGAGCACTCTGCTGAAGCTCGTGGCCGGCGTGCTGATGCAGGACGAGGGCACCGTGTCGGTGAACGGCGGCGTCGCGCCCCTCATCGAGATCACCGGCGGGTTCGTCGGTGATCTGAGCGTGCGCGAGAACGTCCGGCTGACGGCGGGACTGCACGGCATGCCGAAAGCCGAGGTGGCGCGGAGGTTCGACGGCATCATCGACTTCGCCGAGCTCGGTGAGTTCCTCGACACTCCGTACAAGCACCTGTCCAACGGCATGAAGGTGCGGCTCGCGTTCTCCGTCGTCTCGCAGTTGCCCGAGCCGATCCTGCTCGTGGATGAGGTGCTCGCGGTGGGCGACAAGGCATTCCGTGAAAAGTGCTACAGGCGCATCGACGAGATCCTGGCCGAGGGGAGGACGCTGTTTTTCGTCAGTCATAACGAACGCGACCTGCGCCGGTTCTGTACCCGCGGTCTCTACCTCGACAAAGGGCAACTCGCGATGGACGCGTCGATCGACGAGGTGCTCGACCGATACGACGCGGACTACTCGGTGGGCTGACCCTCCCAGATTGCGGGCCAGGGCGGCGCGGTGGGGTTGACAACGAGCTCCGGGGTCTCGCACGCGCTGCGAGAAGGCCCGGGGGTGCACGGGCGTGTGTGCCTTTGCGGAGCGAGAGAATATGCTTGCTCGGACTCAAGTAATGGAGCAGTCCGAATGGCGTCAGCTGAACAGATTCCCGTCATCCAGCGCGAGGCAAGCGTGCCGTTTTGGTTGACGCCGCCCGCTTACTGGACCCCGACGCATTTTCCGACGTCGGCCTGGCGTACGCACGCACCTTTCGCGGCGTGGATCATGGACGCGCTCCGGCCGACCGTCGTCGTCGAGCTTGGAACGCATTACGGCTACTCGGCTTTTGCTTTCGCTGAGGCTGCGAAGCGCTTGGGGCTCCCTGTCTCGATCCATGCTCTCGACACGTGGATAGGCGATGATCACGCCGGCTTCTACGATGACGAAGTACTCCGCTATGTCGAAGCCATCTCTCAGGAGCAGTATCCGGAGTCGATGCGACTTCACCGTGGACTCTTCACCGAATCTCGCGCCCTGTTCGAGGACTCGTCGGTCGACCTTCTGCACGTCGATGGTCGACATGCCTACGAGGATGTGCTGGCGGACTACTCAGAGTGGAAGAGTAGCGTGCGCGAGGGCGGCGTTGTCCTGTTCCATGACATCGCCGAGACCGAGAAGGGATTCGGAGTCTGGCGCCTGTGGGAGGAGATCGCGACGCCCGGCAGGTCCTTCGCCTTCGAGCACGGACACGGGCTGGGCGTTCTGAGTATTGGCGAACCATCCGAGCCCTCCCTTCGCGCCCTCTTCAACGCCGACCAGGCGACGGCCGATCGCATTCGCGCGGATTTCAGCCGACTTGGTGAGCTGTGTACCCAGCAGGCGTGGTTGCTGACGCTTCCCAAAGAGCTGGAGCAAGTGCGCATGGAGGTGCGGGCGAGAGTCGAGAAGGAAGAACGGCAAGCTGCCGCTATCGACGCGCTGCAGAAGCAGCTCGACGATCTTGAAGAACGGATCGTCGCGATCCATGCGAGCAGGAGTTGGAGGATCACTCGGCCCCTTCGCGCGCTGGCCAGGTTGCTCCCGTCTCGCGCCTAGATGTTCGCGCTGCGACCCTTGTTGATTCGGTCGACAGTGGGGGTCTCCTACGTCAACAACGATCTAGGTCAGTACACCAAGGATGAATCGGGTCAGGACGTCAGCGGCGGCATCGGCTGCCAGGAGGCATCCTTCGCGATCTTGCGGCCGTCGCGCAGACCCCGGAACAGGTTCGATGTTCCCCGCACCGTGCGCTCGACGAACAGCAGGCGAATCAGCTCCTTGCCGAACGTCAGGCTCGTGCCGAGCCCGAACAGCACCGGGTTGTAGACGCCGAGCGTGCGGTAGTACTTCTTGATGTATGCCCGGTTGCGCATGATGTAGTACCGGTAGGCGTTGCTCGACGCGTTCATGTGGCGGATGCCCATGTCCCACTGCTTGATCTCGCGCGTGCGGCGGAGCACGAACTCGTCGACTATCACCGACTGCGTCCTGCGGGAGGCTAGCCAGCCGTATGTCTGGTCGTCCCAGTAGATGAAGAAGCGCGGATCAGGGAGGCCGATCTGCTGGACGATGTCGCGGTGGATGAACATGCCCTCGAAGCATCCGGAGTTCATCGGCTTGTAGCCGGACTCGTCGAATTCCGCAGGCGCGAAGGGGATCGGGATGCCTAGGGGCTCGGCGACGCGGTACTGCCAGTAGAACGCACTGCCGTCGTAGTCGTAGCGGCGGCCCTGGATGCTCTTGAACCGCGGCGCCCACTTGCCCATCTTGGCGAGGCCGTCCGGCAGCACCTCGACGTCGTCATCCATCAGCCAGATCCACTGAGAGCCGAGCTCGTAGGCGACGCGCATACCTTCGCTGAATCCGCCGGAACCGCCGGTATTGGTCTCCATGCGGCGGTAGACGAGTACGGACGGCTCGAGGCGTTCCCGGAACGCCTCGACGACGTCGGTCGTGTCGTCTGTCGACGCATTGTCGATGATCACGATGCGACCGGGCTTGGGGTCCATCACGACAATGCTCTCCAGGAGGCGCGTGAGCAGCCCGGAGCGGTTGTAGGTGACGATCGCGATGGTCGCGGTCGCGGGATCGAAAGGAGAAGTGGGCACAGAGGTCACAGGGGAGATTCTCCGAGTGTGAAGTAGAGCGGCCGTAGATGCGTCGGCCGAGTGCAAAGCCTACCTGGTCGCGGTGTCGGCTCCGCTCAGCGTTGCGGGAGCGGCGGCGACCGCGGCCCGCTGCTCCACGCGCACCGTCACGACCTGGCCGGTCATCGACGATGCCAGCACTCGGAGACTGACCTCTGCAACGTGCTCCGGCTCGAGCAGGCTCGATGGCGGCTCCTCGCCGAAGGCAGAGGAGCGCATAGGCGTGCGCGTGCGCTGCGGGTTGATGCAGTTGATCCGGACACCGCTCATTGTCCATTCCTCGGCCAGCGCCTGGGTGAGATTCACGACCGCGGCTTTGCTCGCCGAGTAGACGCCGTAGTTGGCGCGCCCGCGTGTGTATGAGCTCGACGTGAAGAGCAGGACCTGACCCTGCGTGGTGGCAAGGTACTTGTGCGCGGCCCGGGAGACGATCACAGGGGCCAGGAAGTTCGTCTCGATCGTGCTCTCGAGGTCCCTGATCCGGGTGTCGGTGAGAGCCCCCATCTGGAGCACACCCGCCGTCAGGACGACGGCATCGATGCGCCCTTCGGCCGCGAAGACCTGCTTGAGCGCACGCTTGACGAGCGCGCGCGAGCGCACATCGGTTCCCGTGGTGGACCGGCTGAACTCGTGCACCACCGCGCCGCAGACGCCGGCCAGTTCGACGACGCTGCGACCGATCCCATAGCTGCCGCCGAAGACGACGACTACCTTCCCGGAGAGATCGGGCAGGGACGCCGTCTCGGTCGAGAGGCTCTCAGACTGGAGCTGGAATAGCTTGTCTGCGATGTGCACGTCGATCGGCTCGGTGACCTTCATATTCTGGGGCGTGCCCTCGACGACGTAGATCGGCACGTCGGGAAGGTATGTGAAGACGACGCCGCAGTCGTCGGTCGCGTGGAATGAGGCATCCTGGGCGGCGCGCTCGTAGGCGCGACGGATGGTGCCCAGCCGGAACGCCTGCGGCGTTTGGCCACGCCGCAAGCGCGCCCGCTCCGGTATCGCGGTGATGTGGGAGGCGGCGTCGACCTCGATTATCGTGTCCGACGACGCGATGCCGGTGTCTACGGCGTCGTAGCTGTCGAGCGCCTCGACGCAGTCGCGGAGGATCCGGTCGTCGACGAACGGGCGCACGGCGTCGTGGAAGAGAACCTTGGTATCGGGGTCGTCTCCGAGGACGGCCAGCGCGGCCTGGGTGGAGTCGTTGCGGGTGGCGCCGCCCGGGATGATCCGGGTCAGCTTCGGGAAGCGCTCAGGGTCGACGAGCGAGTCCAGCTCATGGATCGCGCCAGCGTTCATGACGATCATCACTTCGTGAATGTATGGGCTGGCGTTCAGCACTTCGAGGGTGTGCTCGACGATCGCCTTGCCAGCGATCTTGATGAGCTGCTTCGGGATGCCGAGTCCTACGCGGACGCCGACACCGCCGGCGAGGAGGACGGCCACGGTGCGAGAAGCGGGCATGAGTTATCGGGTCTTCTTTCGGGGGCGGCAGCGGCGTAGCGGGCGCTTGCTGTTCAGGATCAGGTGGCCGGGTGGTTGTCGGATCGGGGCTTCGCCCTGCGCTCGATTGCGCGCAGCTTGCGGCGGAACCCGTACCGCCGCTGCGCCTCCAGGAGAAGGCGCGGCAGACCGGTCGTGCGCGCGAACGTCATTGGCCAGCTCCTGGTGACGGAGGCGCGCGTATCTCGGTTGAGGTAGCTGAAGAACAGAGAGACCGACAGCGCGGGCGCGAACTCGCGCTCTTCACCTCCCAGCTCCACGGCGTCGCGCAGGGGCGCGAGATGCGTCAGATACGGCGTGGCCGCGGGCCTGGTGCGGAAGTGGTCGAAGGCGAACGCGAACAGGCCTCGGCGCGTGCGAGCCGGCTGGGTCAGTTGAAGGCGCAGGAATTCGCGTGTGAACTCCGGGAGCTCGGACTCGAGAGCATCGTGCAGATCCGCATCGTTCTGGCGCGGTTCCACGACGGGCTCCCACCCTCCCGGAGCATGCCGATAGCCCTGGACGGTGCCGTGGTCGAGGTTGGCGAAGATGGCCTCGACGGGAAGCATCGAGAAGGCACTGGAGGTGAAGTTGTGGCGGGCGCATAGCGCATCGCTGCCGTAGATGCTGCGCGCATAGTAGAAGGGCAGCGTCGATGTCGAGAGGCTGGCGGCGGAGAGGATCCGCTTGAGACATTCCTGTGTGTAGCCGCGTCCCCAGTACTCGACCACTGCGAAGCTCTCGTCGAATACCATCTCCTGCTCCAGATACGCAGCGCAGGCACGTCTCTCCTCGGCCGCCCGCTCGAGAAGGTGGGCGTCCAGGGTGGCGGAGGCTGACATCGCGGCGCGGAGCGCCGCCTGTGACGCTTGCGAAAGGCGGACGTCGGGCGCGAACGCGGTAGCTTCGGGGATGACCGCAGAGAACTCGGCGACCGACAGTCCGGCGATCTCGGCCATCGCGGACACGGTCCTGGCGCCCGCGAACGTGCCGAACTCGCCGAAGAATTCTTCGTCGATGCTGTCGATCTGCGAGGCCAGGCGCCATGCCTTACGGGACCCGAAGATGTAACGCGTTCGCAGGTCGAGTCCGAGCTCCTCGATTGCGGCGTCAGCGATCCGCTTGAGGTGATGTCCGTCCCGCGAGAGGAAGTAGAGGGTCCGGTAGCCTCGTGCGACGGCGTCGTCCAGCACCCACAGCACGTACGGCACCAGGAAGAGGCTGACGTACCGGAACGCGAACGACGTGGGACCTGCGGCGGATGCAGCGAGCCGATGGTCGTGCAGCAGCCCGGCCACCCGGTAGCCGTCGCCGGTGCCCAGCGCGGTGGCCAGCGCTGACTCGTACGTGTCGAGTTCGAGTCGAGGAAGTAGCTTGGTGCTGATCCCGAGCGCCCCAGCCGCCTTGTGGTCGGCGCGCGGGTTGTCACCCGTGTGCCGCCACCCCCGATGGTCGTAGCCGACGTCGTGGTACGCGTGCAGGTACAGGTGGCCGGTCGACTTCTGCACACCGGCGGTGCTGGACAGATAGAGGGGAATGTCCTGAAAGGACGGATCCGCCTTCACGAGCAACGTGCGGACCACGGATTCCGGAAGATACATGTCGCTAAGGAACACCACTTGCTCGCCGGCCTCGCGCAGCGCGCGCACGTGTGCGGCCTCCGCCGGCAGCGGGCGGGTCGCAGCGAGCTCGGCCTCGATCTCCCATGTCATGAGGAGGTCACGTTGGTCGGCGCTGAGATCGAGGATCTCGGCCAGACGCCGGTAAATGTCCGCGAGCCTGATCTCGAATGCGCGGGACTCCCGCAGCCCCGGATCCTTCCGTTTCATCTCGCGCAACGCGTTCTCTGCAGTCTGGCGATCGCGTACGAAGTCGCGCGCGATCTCGGGCGGGAACTGTCCGCCTGCGCTCAGGATGCGGTCGCGGATGTCGACGAACACCGACACCGGGACGATGCCGCGCCGTCCGATGACCGTGTCGAAGACGTCGAAGCTGTACAGCGTCGGCAGGTCGACATCCCTGAGCGAACGTGTCAGGGCTGTGTCGACCAGCCGGGTGAAGGTGTCGTCGTCGTCATAGGCCCAGAAGTGGTCGGCCAGACGTGCGCGCTCGTCGGCGGCGACGGTATTGTCGCCGCCGAGCGCGGCGAGCAGGTCCTCGAACGTCGAGGCCAGGGTGCCTGCAGACAGGGAGAGGTAGTCGTGGCTGTGCTCCTGGACGCCGGCGTCGTCGAGATCGAACGCGTAGCGGATGAACTTCCCGACACCCGCCGCCAGCAGGTCGTAGTGGATCGACGAATAGTCGACGATGCCGAGGTCGACGTCGCCGAAGATCTCGTAGATGTCGTCGCGGTTGTCCCAGAAGCGCAGGTTCGGTTCGTCGCCGAACCGTTCGCGCAGGTGCACGAAGCCGGGGTCTTTGGCCATCGAGGGGTGCATCTTGAGGATGAGGAGGGTGTTCGCCTCGCGCAAGACGCGGATCAGCCGCTCCGGGTCGGGGAAGGCGGCTCGCAGGAACGACTCGCCCCGGTGCTCGGTGCGGTAGGTGGGCGCGTAGACCGCGATCCTGGCGTCGCGGGAGAGCCCGTGCTGCGCGCGGAGGTCGTGATCGAACGAGCTGTATCTGCCGAACAGGCGGGTGTAGATGTTCTGCGGATATCCGCCGCGGATGAGTTGCTCCTCGTCGAGCCCCACCTGCGCACGGAAATGCGCTTCCATCGCGGGTGAGGTGACGAGGAACGACATGGTGTCGTGGTAGACCTTGTTGTTCTCGATGTACTTCCTGGCGATGCGCGCCTGCAGGCGGCCCTGGGTGAGGCGACGCTCGATCGACTTCACTCCGACGCCGTGCCAGAGATTGAGCAGCAGGACGCCGTCCAACTCGTCGGGGATGCGCTCCTTCACCTGGTTCACGACGAACACGCCCGCACGCTGCTGGAGAATCTTTCCTCGGCGAGACGTCAACAGTTCCGCACGGAAGCCGAGGGAGCGGACGAATTGAACGGTCGGCTGCGAATCGGTGACCCAGACCGCCTCGATGTCGGGGCGATGACGCACGACATAGAGGAACAGCCACTTGGGGTTCCCGGAGAAGGTGTCGGCGCAGTTGAAGATCCAGGTGAGTCGGCTTCTCATCGTGTCCGTTCCGGTTCTGTCATGAAGCTCAGCAGTGAGGACGCGAGCAGCGGCGCTGCGTCCACCTCCGCATCGAGCTGAGTGAAGTTTTCCCTGACCCGTCGCAGCTGGATGTCGTCCGCGTCACCGCGGCGAATCGAGTCCACGAGATCGTCGATCGAGGCAGCAAAAGGGAGTCCGAGGTCGTCTGGATAGTTGAGGTAGAAGTCGCGTGACACGAGATACTCGTCCAGGTCGAGCGCGAGCAAGTACGACGGCACTTCGGCCACGGCGGCTTCGAACACCGCCGACGAGTAATCGGTGACGAATACGTCGGCGACGAGCATGACGTCCTGCGTCGACATTCCCGGGGCGGTGCGAATCTCTGCATGCTCCGGTGGCGCGACGAGTGGGTGCAGCTTTGTGATCACGGTGTATCCGGCGGCGTGCAGCGCTCGAGTGAGTTCCAGCGGATCGACGGGCTTTCGCGCAGCACTCCCCGGGGTCCGGAATGTCGGCGCGTACAGCACAATCGGCCTGTTCCCGAGGTCGGGGTACAGTCGCGCGAAGCGTGCCCGTGCCCGCTGTCGCGCGATCGGATCGCGGAGTCGATCGACACGCGGAAGCGGAGCGATCATGATCTTGGATGGATCGGTCCCGAAGGCCTCGGCGTATGCAGGACGGCACCGTTCCGCGCTGGCGAGGACGACATCGTACCGGTCGTGCATCCGAAGCGCTTTGGCAAGGCGCGGGTCTCGGCCTTCCGGCCGCCCCAGTATGCTGATGCCGAACTTCTTCATCGCGCCCAGGGCGTGCCAGATTTGTACGACGGTGAGGCCGCGGCCATGCCTCGCCGCAGATGCGACGAAGGAGTAACCGTCCAGCACAACCACCCGCGACGTCGCGACATGGTATAGCTCCACTAGCAGATGAAGGGCGTAGCCGAGCTTCGGCAGCACCCCTCCGGGCACCGTGCGGGAGCTGATGACAATGTGGACACGTTCGTCGGCCGCGCAAACAGCGTCTCGCAGGAGCACGAAGTCGATGGGCGGCTTGTCTGCCTCCCTGCTGAGCATCGTGATCTTGCGACGCCGTGGCAGCACGAGCATGGCGGTGCTCACTGCGGTGAGCACCATGCGAGAGGCGTGGGCTGCCACCACGTCGAGCCCGAATCGCCGCATGAGACGCGCCGGAGCGGAATCGATGCGCTTCGGCTTCGCTCGGAGCGGATCCACGATGAGCAGGTCGCGAACGATCCGCTCCGACGAGTGCCCGTCCAATGCACCGCAGAACTCACCGAGAAACGCCGTCAGCTTGGCGGAGTCCACGGTCGCGTGCGCGATCGTCCTAGCAAGTTCGGCCGGCTCTGTCACCACCGGGCCGATGGCGTACTCAGAGAACGGTCGGTAGAAGTCGCGCGAAGTCGCGTACTCCTCCAGGTCCGGGACGAAGAACACCACCGGTCGTTCCAAGAGCGCGAATTCGAAGATCACCGAGGAGTAGTCGGTGATAAGCACGTCCGCAGCGGCGAGGAGGTCGTTCATCTCTGTGCCATGCGTCGCGTCGATCACATTCGATGGCAGCTGCGACGCCGCGCGAGACGTGAACGGATGGTGTTTGACGGCCACACGCCATCCGGGACCTAGTTGCGAGGCGACGGAGCCCCAGTCGGCACTCTCATCGGTGTATGCGGAGAGCTGGCCGTTTCCGCGGAATGTCGGGGCGAAGAGAGCGAGCTTCACGCCAGGGCCTACGTCGAGCGCCGCACGCACCGATGTCCGCGTGCGTTGCAGCCGGACCGTGTCGAAGAACACGTCGCTGCGGGGGACTCCGAGCGCGTGCACCCGCTCGACGGGAATCCCGTAGGCCTCCGCGTAATCGGCCCGCACACCTGGAGAACTGACGGTTGCGGCCGTGTAGTTGCGGTGTATACGGCTGCCGGGAGTAGGTCCGCCCGGCAGTCCGGCGCGACTATGGCCGACTCGCTTGAATGCTCCGGCTGCGTGCCAGACCTGGACGAGCCGCGTTCCGCGCCGAATCCGCAGCGGGTATACGAGCGGATAGAAGTCGTCGAGCACGATGACCGCGCTCGTCGCCATGAAGTATGGCAGGCGGAGGGCGTCGAGAAACGAGCGGCGTGAGCGAAGGCTCGGCTTGAAGATGCCGATGATCTCGGTGTCAGGTTGCTGACGTCGCAACTCGTCGCGGATGTAGGCCAGGTTTCCACCGAAGCCCGGCCGGGAGTCCGAAAGGAAGAGGGCACGGTTCGTCCGGGGGCGCGCAACCGCCGACAGCAACCGATAGGGGGCTGAATAGGGCAGGAAGCGTAGTGCGCGCACGAGGGGCGAGCCTCGCAGGTGTTCACGCAACGTTCACTCGCTCGAGGTTGAAGGATCGGGTCAAGCAAGTGTAAGGGTTGGATACATCAACGTATCCTGAGCGCCCCTTCGTTGGTCACAGAGATCCCCGCGCGGCTCAACCGTCTTCCTCAGCGTGGGGAAGCCCCGCTGCCTCCGCAGGGCCGTCGCCGCCGGCATCCGTCCCGCTGCCCAGCCGCTCGCGCCACGACCGCGACTGTCCCGCCCGCACTGCGCACAGCACGAACATGAGCCAGCCGAGCCCGGTCAGCACGAAGCTCTCGAACATCGAGTCGATCAGGAGGGTGACGAGAATGAGCGGGGTCCAGGCGTAGACGACGGAGCGGCGTTCGCCGGCCACCAGCCAGGATCGTGCCAGGGCCAATGCCGCAACCGCGAGGAACAATACGAGGCCCAGCCACCCGAGTTGCAGTGCGACGTCGAAGTAGGCGTTGAGGCCGGTCGCGTGGTTGGTGTCGAGCAAGAAGTTGATGGCGTTGAACGGGTACTCCTGCTGGTCCCAGACTCCGAACCAGCCGAAGCCCTGCACCGGCTTCTGACGCAGGATGTCGACCATGAGGTTCCACAGTTCGACGCGCATCGAGAAGTCGGTGCCGGCGCCGAGCAGCGCGATGATCGGATGCCGCGCCGCGTAGCCGACGAACACACCGACGACGACGAGGGCCCCGAGTGTGAGCTGCAGGGCGGCACGGCGCTCGGCGCGGGCGTGCCGCACGAGCGCGAGCGCGCCGACGGCGAGGCCGACGCCGAGCGCGAGCACGACGACGGTGGGGGAGTCGCTGAGCGCCGCCAGGCCTCCGGCCAGCACGACGGAGGCCACCGAGACGCCGGGCCGCACCGACTGCGTCCGGTACTCGATGAGGAAGGTGATGAGGGCGATCACCGCGACGAAGCCGAGCAGGTTGCGGGTGCCGAAGATGCCCTGCACCGGCCCGAGCTGAGCGATGTTGCCCTGGATGCCGAGAAAGGTGAAGGGGATGTCGAGAAGGATGCCCGACAGCACCTCGAGCGCGAGCGACACGCTGAGGAGCAGCCGCAGCACGTCGCCGAGCGCGCGCACGGTCTGCAGCGTGTCCCGCACGTGCCCGATGACGACGGCGAGGAATGCCAGCGCCGCCATCGACACCCAGCTCCAGAACGACGCGCTCGCGTCCCCGCTCCACGCGACGCTGGCGAGCGCCCAACCGATGAAGATGAGCACGGTCGTGGGCACCAGCCGCAGCAGCGAGATCTCGCGGCGGCGCGCGATCATGACCGCCAGCCCCAGGACGCAGAGCCCGGCGACGATTGTCACGTAGGTGACGTGGCCGGCGATCCGCTCGATCGCGTACGCCGAGAAGACCGTCCCGAAGACGATGAGCGTGAAGGCGCGGGCGAAGGATGCCGAGTCCAGCAGCGCCCCCAGCCACCCGGGCGATCCCTCCCGCGGTGTGTCGGTCACGCGTCGCGCCCTGCCGGGCGGCTTCCCGCCGTCGTTCCGGTCGCCTCGGAGCCGGGCTCCCTGCCCGCGTGCTCGTCGCGTTCGACGGCGTCGCCGCGCTCGATCGCGGCGCTCTGCTCGGCGGGTCCGACGCCGACGTGCGGCGACTGCTTGATCTTGGCGCCGAGCATGACGACGAAGAGCCATCCCCAGAGCAGCAGCGGTGTGGACTCGGCGAGGCCCTGTACGAGCAGGATGGCGCCCACGAGCGTGGGCAGGAGCGTGAGCGGCGAGTAGGGGCGGTCGGCGCGGAGATCCCACCGCGGCCGGTCGACGGCGAAGAACCAGGCCCGCCACACGAAGGCGAAGTAGAGGAAGGCCAGCAGCACGACTCCGATGATCCCGAGCTGCATCGCGACGTCGACCCACATGTTGTGGGCCTGCATGACGGTCTGGCCGTGGTCGATGATCCACCCGTCGAATGCCGGGTCCGACGGCACCCACGGTGTCGCGAATCCCCAACCGGTCCAGGGGCGTTCCGCCGCGCGTTCGAGCACGTCTTCCCAGATGCCCTCCCGGCCCGTCAGGTCGGCGCTGCGGCCGAGGGCGGTGAAGATCGTGTCGCGCAGCAGCCACAGTGCGAGCAGGCCACCGACCCCGACCACCGCGTATCCGACGTAGTACTTGGTGCGCTCGCCGGGCTTGGTGGCGGTGCGCATGAGGAGCACGGTGACGAGGACGACGGCGACCGCGGCGGCGGTGAGGTAGGCGGTCGCCGATCCCGCTCGCAGGAACAGGAACGCCGAGAGCCCGACCCAGATCCACAGGAACGTCCGCCGAGGCGCACCGGATGCGAGACGGATGCCGAACACGATGATCGCGAGCAGCGCCACGGGTGCCAGCAGATTGGCGTTGCCCATGATCCCCTGGATGCGCTTGTCCCACTCGAAGAGGTTGTTGCGCGACCAGTACTCGATCGGGTCGTCCGCCGTCTCCACGACGAAGCCCGGCATCAGCGGTGCGCGCACGAAGACCCACACCCACAGCTCGAAGAGGAACGACAGCGCCATCGTCCACTTGAGCGCCGACGCGATCGCGCGCACGAGCTCGCGCCAGGTGAGCACGCTGCCGATGAACAGCGCCTGCAGCGTGGTGATCCACAGCAGCAGGAGCGTGAGCGCGCTGGCCGCCGGCCACGCCGACCACGCGAGCGACAGCGTCGCCCACACCACGTACGCGACCACGAACCAGGGGAGGCGCCGCCACTGCACGGGCGGGCGCAGGGTGATCCACAGCACGGCCGACAGCACGCCGCCGGCGATGGTGATGATGGTGGCGGTGAGCTCGCCGAACGCGTGCACCCAGGCGGTGCCCGAAAGCGCCATGAACAGCACGAGGATGCACCAGCCGCGCAGCATGAGGTGGCCGGTCTTCTCGCGGACCGGCGGTCCCGGCGGCGCCGACGCCGGATGCTTCGAGTGGACGGCCATCGCTCTCAGGGTACAGCGCGCCCCTGGCGTATCCCGGCCGTTGAGCGAGCGAGGAGCACAGGGAGACGAGTGCTCCGTCATAGGCTGTCCGGGTGCTGATCCCCCTTGCCAACGACCCCCGCGACTACGCATGGGGCTCGCTGTCCCTGCTCGCCGAACTCGAGGGACGCGCGGCGTCCGGCCGCCCCGAGGCGGAGGTGTGGTTCGGAGATCACCCGGGCGACCCGGCCGAGATCTCCGACGGCCGCACGCTCGACCGCTGGATCGCCGACGACGGGGCGGCATCGGGCATCGACGAGCCGCTGCCGTATCTGCTGAAGCTGCTGGCGGCGGCATCCGCTCTTTCCATTCAGGCGCACCCCTCGAAGGCACAGGCCGAGGCCGGCTTCGAGCGTGAGGAGGCCGCCGGCATCCCGCGGGACGCCGCCGACCGCACGTATCGCGACGCGAACCACAAGCCCGAGCTGATCGTGGCGCTGAGCGACACGTTCCGTGCGCTGGCCGGCCTGCGCGATCTCGAGGCGACACGCCGCCTCGTCGCCGGGCTCGGACCGCGTGCCGTGCCGCTTGCGCAGCAGCTGGAGGCATCGGATGCCTCGCTCTCGGCGGTCATCGGCTGGCTCCTGTCCGACGGCGCCGACGCCGCGCGCGAGGTGATCGCCGCCGCGGTCGCGGCCGAGTCCGACGAGTTCGCCGCCGAGCTGGAGCTGACACGGACGCTGGATGCCGGCTTCCCGGGCGATCCCGGCATCGTGGTGGCGCTGCTCATGAACCTCGTGACCCTTCGTCGCGGCGAGGGGCTGTTCGTGCCCGCGGGCGTGCTGCACGCCTATCTCGACGGCCTCGGCGTGGAGCTGATGGCGGCGAGCGACAACGTGCTGCGGGGCGGTCTGACGCCGAAGCACGTCGACGCGGCAGAGCTCGTGAGCGTGCTCGACCCGACGCCGGGCGTGCCGCCCGTGATCCATGCACGCGCGCTCGGTCACGGCATCCGTCAGTACGACGTGCCGGTCGAGGACTTCGCGCTGCTCGCCGTGACCCCGGCCCCGGACGGTGTGGAGGTGGCGTTGGCAGGACCGGCGATCGCCGTCGCCACCGGTGGAACACCGCAGGTCACGGGGCTGACCTCGGGCGGTGCCGCCGTGTTGACCCCGGGGGCTGCCGTCCTCGTCACCCCGGACGAAGGCGGCCTGCGGGTGGTGGGGGAGGGCGAGGTGTTCATCGCTCAACCCGGGCGCTGATCGCTCGCCGACGCGCATTCTCATCGGACTGTTATCACAGCGCGACACGCCGTCGGCGCGTCGTGAAGGTTCAAGAGGTTGTTGAGCGTTTACTATCTGCGACTTGACCTCGGTGAACTACACGGGTGTAATTATCCGTACACGCACCAGCGTGGAGCAGGATCACGGGGGGTGAGAACGACATGACGGTTTCTCAATACCGTTCCGGCGTTCCCGACGACTGGTTCGTCGATCCGGTTCAACTGGGGGTACCGGGGGTTCGCCGCAACATCGACGCGGAAGAGGACAATCCGCTCGCATGGCAGACCGACGCACTGTGTGCGCAGACCGATCCGGAGGCGTTCTTCCCTGAGAAGGGCGGCTCCACGCGTGATGCGAAGCGCATCTGCACGTCGTGCGACGTGCGAGGCGAATGCCTCGAGTATGCGCTGCAGAACGACGAGCGGTTCGGCATCTGGGGCGGTCTCAGCGAGCGCGAGCGTCGCAAGCTCAAGCGTCGAGCGGGCTGAAACGCACGCCGGTCGGCCGGTTCGATCCGGCCGACCCGGCGCGTTCGCCCGAGGTGAGGGAAGAGCGCGCCTAGGCTGACCAGGACATGCCCACCGCTGCACCGACCCCCGTGCCGCCGACCAGTCCGTCGTCGGACGGTGACACGTCGAACGCGGTCGTGGCCGACGCCAGCCGCTCGGAGACCGCCCGTTCCACTGCCGTGCCGTCGCACGCCGACGGGTCGAATCGGATCCACGCCGTAGTCGTGGTGCGTCCCGACGGGCGCACGCCAGCGGCGTTCCACCTGCGACGCACTCTCGCTGCACTCGCGGATCAGTCGCGGCCCGTCGACGTTCTGACGATCGTGCTCTGCGGCGGCGACGACCATCTCTTCGAGGTCGCCGAGGCCGCAGGCGCGGAGTCCGTCGTCAGGGCGCCCGCCTCGACGGGCTTCGCTGCGACGACCGCCCTGGTGTCCCCCGGCGGCGAAGACGGCGCGTTGTGGCTGCTCGCGCAGGACACCGCGCCGGAGCCGGACGCGCTCGCCCGGCTGGCGGGAGCGCTCGAGCTCTCGCCATCGGTCGCCTTCGTGGCGCCGAAGCTGGTGCGCTGGGACGACCGCTCCGAGATCGTCTCGCTCGGTGTCAGCATGACGCGTTTCGGCCGCACCGTCGGTCTCGCCGACGACGAGCTCGACCAGGGGCAGCACGACGCCGAGGACGATGTGCTCGGCGCGGACGTACGCGGCATCCTCGTCCGCGCCGACGCGTGGCACCGGCTGGGCGGACTGGACCGCGGGCTGACGGGCGCCGATGAGGGACTCGACCTCGGCGTGAGGGCGCGATTGGCCGGCGGCCGCGTGTCGCTCGTCCCGAGCGCCCTGGTCGCCACGGCGGGCGACGGCGTGGCCGGTCTGCCCGTGCCGCTCACCCCTCAGCGCCGACGGCGTGCGGTCTACGCCGAGCGCGTTGCGCAGCTGCGCCGACGGCTGGCGTACGCACCGCCCTTCGCCGCACCGTTGCACTGGCTGTCGCTGCTGCCGCTCGCCCTGTGGCGCACGATCGTCGACCTGGTGCGCAAGCAGCCGGGCCGAATCGCCTCGGAGTGGGCCGCGGCGGCGGTGGCCCTCATCGGCATCATGCCGGTATGGCGCGCGCGTCGGCGGATCGCGCACGCCCGTGCGGCGTCGTGGGCGCAGCTCGCCCCGCTGCGGACGACGCAGGCGGAACTGCGTGAGAGGCTCGACGACGATCCCGAGGTCACGATCGGCGGCCATCGGCGCAGCGACCTGCGGTTCTTCGCCGGCGGCGGCGCATGGCTCGTCCTCGCTGCGCTCGCGGTCTCGGTCGCCGCGTTCCCGGCGCTGCTGGCCTGGCCCGTGCTCGGCGGGGGCGCCCTCCAGCCGCTCGCGACCACGGTCGGACAGCTGTGGAACGACGCCGCGTACGGGCAGCGCGCACTGGGACTCGACACGATCGGGCCGGCTGATCCGTTCTCGGCGGTGGTCGCCGTGCTCGGTTCGCTCTGGCCGTGGGCGCCCTCGCGGGCACTCGTGCTGCTGTGGGTCCTCGCGCTCCCGCTCGCCGCGCTCGGCGGCTGGTTCGCCGCGACTCGTGTCACCGAGCGGCCGAGCCTGCGACTGCTCGGCGGCGCGGTGTGGGCGCTGTCGCCCGCGCTCCTCGTCGCGCTCACCCAGGGGCGCCCCACCGGCGTGCTCCTGCACCTGCTGCTGCCCTGGCTGTTCTACGCGGGTGCCGTCGCGCATCGGTCGTGGGCCGGCGCCGGTGCGGCCTCCCTGCTGCTCGCCGCGGTGCTCGCGACCGCGCCGTCGCTTGCTCCGGCGACGCTGGTGCTGTGGTTCGGTGCCGTGCTCCTCGCCGTCTTCTTCCGGGCCGGCCGCGGCGTCGCCCGGCTCGTGTGGACGCTCATCCCCGCCCTCGCACTGGCGCTCCCGCTCGTCTGGAACGCGCTGGAGCATGCGGGTGCGTGGGGGCTCGTCGCGGATCCCGGTGTGCCCTGGCCCGGCCCGCAGGTCGCCGCGGACGCCTCGGGCCGCGCCCTCCTCGCCGCCGGCATCCCCACATCCGACCTCGCGGGATGGGCGACCCTGCTGCCCGAAGGGCCGACGTGGTGGGTGCCCCTGCTGAGCGTGCCGCTCGCCCTGCTCGCGCTCGCCGCGCCGTTGACGCAACGGTGGGCAGCCGGCATCGGGCTGCTCGCGATCACGGCTCTCGGCCTCGGCACGGCCTTCGCCGCGGTGGGGGTGTCCGTGTCGTTCGTGCAATCGCTCACCGTGCCGCTGTGGCCGGGCACCGGGCTCAGCCTGGCGTGGCTCGGCGCGCTCGGAGGCGCGCTCGTCGCTCTCGACGCCGGCCTCGCCCCGCGCGTCGCGCTGGTGCGGGGCATCGTGGCGACTCTGGTCTTCGCCGCCGCTGTGACGCTCGCCGTGCCGTCACTCACGGCGTTCGCACGTGGCACCGCGACGATCGCGAACGGCCCGGCGAGCACGCTTCCCGCTTTCGTGGCCGCCGAAGGACGCGATGACCCCGATGTCGGCACCATCGTCCTCACGCCGCAGGCGGACGCCGGGGTCGCGGCCCAGGTCGTGTGGGGCGCGAGCGAGACCATCGGCGGTCAGACCACCACGCTGTCCACGCGCACCACGCCGACCCCGCAGGACGAGGAGCTCGCCGCACTCGCCGCCGATCTGGTCACGCCGTCGTCGGAGGATGTGGTGGCGCACCTCGCCGACCGCGGCGTCGGGTTCATCCTCCTGGCGCCGACCACACCCCCCGAGAGCGATGCCGCCCGTACGATGCGACTGTCGGCCACGACGGCGCTCGGCCAGCGCGACACGCTCGTCGTCGTCGGCGACACCGCGAAGGGCGAGCTCTGGCGGGTCGTGGACCAGATCGCGCCGCGACCGGAGGAACCGGCATCCGTCACCGGCCTTGGGCGCTGGATCGCGTTCGGCCAGCTCGCGATCCTCGGCATCGCCCTGCTGCTCGCGCTGCCCACGGCGACCTCGGTCCGCGAGGCTCGGCGCACGCCGCGCGTCGTGGGACCCCACTGGCAGGAGGGCCGATGAGCGACCGACGCGTGTTCCGCTGGGCGACGACGAGCGCCCGCCTGCTGATCGGCACCGCCGTGTCGATCGTCGCGGTCATCGCCGTCGTCACCGCCGTCTCGGTGCCCTGGCCGACGCTGGTGCGTGAACCGCTGAGTGTGCCGGCCACGCCGGCGCCTGCGGCGTCGGTGATCGCCTGTGACGGTGCGCTGCTGTCGATCGGACGTGATCCGGCGGATGCCGCCGCCATCACGATCACCGCCCCCCAGTCCGTCGTCGTCGGGGTGGGCGAGGGCCCGCCGCCCGCGGAGCAGCGGCTCGAGACGACCGACGTCGGACCCGGCCCCCTGGCGTTCACCGCCCCGCCGATCGGCGACCGGGCGATCGACGTGGCGGCGATAGGCGCCGCGACCGCGTCGGCCGACGACCTTTCGGGCTTCGCCGCTTCGGCGTGCCGCCCGCCGCTCCTGGACTCGTGGCTGGTCGGCGGCTCGGGCGCGACCGGCGCCGCCGACCTCGTGCTGCTGGCGAACCCGGGGACGGTTCCGGCGACCGTGCAGCTGACGGTGTACAGCGCAGCCGGGGCACAGGCCCCGCCGGGAGGTGTGGACCTCGTGGTCCCGCCCGGCACGCAGCGCGTGGTCCCACTCGCGGGCATCGCGCTCGGTGAGGAGACGCCGGTGGTGCGCGTCTCGGCCGTGGGTGCGCCGATCCGCGCGTCGCTGCAGGCGAGCATCATCCGCACCCTCACACCCGGCGGTGTCGACCAGGTCGGTCCGGTGGCGCGGGCCGCGACATCGGAGGTCATCACCGGCATCACCGTGATGCGTCGGTCCGCCGGGGAAGACGGGGCCGGCGGCGAGGCCGGCGCGCTGGATGACGTGGCCGACGACGTGACGGTGCTGCGGATGCTGGCGCCTTCGGCCGCTGCGACGGCTCGTGTCACGGTGACCGCGGTGGGCAACGGCGCGCCGGTAGGGGAGCCCCAGGAGGTGGCACTCGAGGCCGGCAAGCCGCTGGAACTGGCGCTGGACGCACTCACCGCCGGGTCGTACACGGTCGCCGTCGATGCAGACGCGCCCGTCGTGTCCGCGGTGTGGCAGGCGACCGGCGTTCGAGCGGGCGACGACTTCGCGTGGTACACGCCGGCGCCGGAGGTGTCGGTCGATTCCCTGTTCGCGACGCCCGGAGGACCGACGCCGTCGCTTTCGGTGGTCAACCCGTCGAGCGAACCGGTGGCCGTCGCGGTCACCGCGATCGACGGCGGGTCGCCGATCGCGCTCACGGTGCCGGCGAACGGATCCGTCGCCGTGCGTCTCTCGGCGCGTACCGTGTACCGGCTCCAGCCCGAGGCGCCGGTGCATGCGGGTCTGTCGTTCGCGGGCGACGGCGCGCTCGCGGGTGTGCCGTTGTGGCCCGCAGATGTGGCGACTCCCGAGGTCGTCGTCTACCCCTGAGACTGGGCAGCGCGCGCGCCCGCGCTCACTTCCGGCCGAGCCGTGTCAGAAGTACCGGAAGCGCTCCGGGCCGAGGTCCCACGGGTCGCGATCGAGGTACTCGGCCGCCGCCCGGAAGACGGCGCCCTCGACGAGCATGCGCCGGTGCAGTTCGTCGTCGCGGTGCAGGTGGCTGAGGCGCTCGATCGGCAGGCGGTAAAGGATGATGCGGCCCGCATCGGGCAGCACCGTCCAGCGGGGGATGCCGTCGTCATCCGTCGCGGCCGGCATGTCGGCCACCTCGAACCGCACGTCGCGCAGCTCCGGCCACGCCGAGCGCAGGAACTCCGCCGCGGTGCCGACCGAGAGGTCGAAGCGGTCGACCCTGGTGTCGAGGGGCGGCAGGGGAGGCCGCACGACAGGGCTGCGTCCTTCGCGGCCGTGGCGTCCGTGACGGGACGCACGCGGCTGCGTGCGTTCGCTGGTCCGGGTACGCCGCCACGCCATGCTCCCATCCTAGGACGGCGTGCGCGCCCGGGCTTTTCGGTCGTTGAGCGAGGGAGCGCCGGCGACCGACACGAAACGCCTCGGATCGAGGTCGGCGCCGGGTGCGCGCGTTTCGTCTCTGCGTTTCGACTCGCAAGCTCGCTCAACGACCACGTTCCTCGCTCGCTCAACGACCGGGGAGTTTCATCCCGCTTCCGCTGGCCGACGACGAGACGCTGCGGCGCGGCATCCACCCGCGTGTCGTCCGTGCACGATAGCGTCGACCCGATGCGTGAGAGAGTCTGCTCCAAGGTCGGCTGCGCCCGTGAGGCGGTGTCGACGCTCACCTACGACTACGGCGACCAGATGGCGGCCCTCGGGCCGCTGGGCGCCGGGGGCGATCCTCACGCGCACGACCTGTGCGCCATCCACACCGATCGCCTGTCGGTGCCCAAGGGCTGGGTGGTCGTGCGGCACGAGACCCTGCGCGCCTGAGCCGGCGTGGGAGAATGGGCGGATGCCGACCCACACGCCTGCCGCCACGCTCTCCGACTCCGCGCTCTCCGACTCTGTCGAGGGGTTCGAGTACGAGGTCGCCGATCTCTCGCTGGCCGAAGCCGGACGCCATCAGCTGCGCCTCGCCGAGAACGAGATGCCGGGCCTCATGGCCCTGCGGGAGGAGTTCGGTGCGTCGCAGCCGCTGAAGGGCGCACGCATCGCCGGATCGCTGCATATGACCGTGCAGACTGCGGTGCTCATCGAGACCCTCGTCGCTCTGGGCGCCCAGGTGCGGTGGGCGAGCTGCAACATCTTCTCCACCCAGGACGAAGCGGCCGCGGCCGTGGTCGTCGGGCCGGCCGGTACCGTCGACGCTCCGGCCGGCGTGCCGGTGTTCGCGTGGAAGGGCGAGACCCTCGAGGAGTACTGGCGCCTCGCCGATCGCATCTTCGACTGGTCGGCCGAAGGCTTCGACGGTCCGAACATGATCCTCGACGACGGCGGTGACGCCACCCTCCTCGTGCACAAGGGCGTCGAGTTCGAGAAGGCGGGCGCGGTTCCCGATGCCGCCGCCGACGACAACGCCGAGTACCGCATCATCCTCGACACGCTGCGCGCCAGCCTCACCCGCGACCCGCAGCGCTTCACACGCATGGCGGCGGACCTGCTCGGCGTGACGGAGGAGACGACGACCGGTGTCCACCGGCTGTACGAGCTGGCGGCGGCAGGGGAACTGCTCTTCCCCGCGATCAACGTGAACGACTCGGTGACGAAGTCGAAGTTCGACAACAAGTACGGCATCCGCCACTCCCTTCCCGACGGCATCAACCGCGCCACCGACGTCCTCATGGGCGGCAAGGTGGCCTTCGTGTGCGGCTACGGCGATGTCGGCAAGGGCGCTGCCGAGGCGCTCCGCGGCCAGGGTGCGCGCGTCATCGTGAGCGAGGTCGACCCGATCTGCGCGCTGCAGGCCGCGATGGACGGCTATCAGGTGGCGCGCCTGGCGGATGTCGCCGGCCAGGTCGACATCGTCATCACCGGCACCGGCAACAAGGACGTCGTCACCACCGACGATCTGCTGAAGCTCAAGCACCTCGCGATCGTCGGCAACGTCGGCCACTTCGACAACGAGATCGACATGGCCGCGCTGGAGTCGCTCTCCGGGATCGAGAAAGTCGAGATCAAGCCGCAGGTGCACGAATGGCGCCTGCCGAACGGACGCAGCGTGCTCGTGCTGAGCGAAGGCCGGCTGCTGAACCTGGGCAATGCCACGGGGCATCCGTCGTTCGTCATGAGCGCTTCGTTCACGAACCAGGTGCTCGCGCAGATCGAGCTGTTCACCAAGCGCGACGAGTACCCGACCGCCGTCTACACGCTGCCCAAGCACCTCGACGAGAAGGTCGCGCGACTGCACCTCGACGCGCTCGGCGTGCAGCTCACCGAGCTGACCCCCGAGCAGGCGGCCTACATCGGCGTGCCGGTCGAGGGCCCGTACAAGCTCGACCACTACCGCTACTGACGGCTCGCCCCGTCACGTTACGAGCGTCGCGAGGCGACTCACCGCGTCGGGAACCCGCGCGGCGCGGAGGAGACCGGACCCGCCAGTGCATCCGCGCGCGCGGTCTCGAGCTGGAGCGCGCGCAGCTCTCGCTCGCGGCGCACGGCCACGACGCCGATAAGGAACGTCTCGTTGTCGACGGCAGGCACGGGGGACACGTGCTCGGACGCCTCCTGCGCGAGGGATGCCGCGACCCGCGCGCGTGCGGTGGGCTCCATGTTCACCGCTGAGCGTGCGAACTGCGCCAGGCGCCGCGAGAGCCGCTCCGGCAGTCGCGCGACGTCGGCCACGGCGGCCCACTCCGTGAGCGTCAGCGGGATGCCCAGGTTCACGTCGGGCAGTCGCGGGGTGCGTGTGCGTTCCGAGTAGGTGCCGGCGAGCAGGTCGCCGAGCCGCTGCGAGCGCGGCGTGAAGGCGCCGACCAGTGCGGCGACGGCGCCGACGGTGAACCACAGCTCGAAGACGCCGACCAGTGCGCGGATGAAGGCGTGGCGGAAGCCGGCGGCTCCGCCGTCGACGCGGACGATGCGCCCGCCGACCGCGAGGCGTCCCAGGCTGCGCCCGCGGGTGGTCGTCTCGACCACCGTGGGAATCACGACCATGACGAGCACCAACACGACGATCGTGAGGATCGGCACCACGGCGGGGTCCACGGCGTCGATGCTCAGCAGCCACCCGACCCCCCAGGCGAACAGCAGCAGCACGACGACGCCGAGCACCATGTCGATGAGCACGCCGAGCGCGCGCAGGAAGTAGCCGAGCGGCTGCACGTCCAGCGCGACGGCCTCGCCGGTGAGCACCTCGTCCTGATGGATGTCGACGATCGCGGGGCGCTCAGCGGTCATGGCTACAGTGAAACACATGGATCTCGACGCGCTCACGGCCGCTCGCCGCGAGGAGTGGGAGCGGCTCGACGAGCTCAGCCGGTCCCGGCGTCTCTCGGGCGCAGAGGTCGACGAGCTCGTCACGCGCTACCGAGCGGGATCCGCCGACCTCGCCGACGCCAAGACATCGGCAGGACGCAGCATCCAGGGCGACCACATCTCGACGATGCTCGGGAGGGCGCGGTTGCGGCTCACCGGCGCGCCCGAGAACGTCATGCGTCAGATCCCGCGATTCTTCGCCCTGCAGCTGCCCGCGGCGCTGTACCGCGTGCGCTGGGCGACGCTCGCCATCGCGCTGGGATTCGTGGCAGTCGCCGTCGTCGTTGCGCTGTGGGTGGCGGGCGATCCGGCGCTGGTCGCGAGCCTCGGGAGCGAGGCGCAACTGGAGCAGTACGCCGAGAACCAGTTCACGGAGTACTACAGCGAGAACCCGGCGGCGGTGTTCGCCGGCACGGTCTGGACCAACAATGCCTGGATCGCCGCGCAGTGCGTGCTGTTCGGCATCACGGGGGTATGGCCCGTCATGGTGCTCGTGCAGAACGCGGTCGGCGTCGGCACCGCCGCGGCGATCATGGCGGCCTTCGATCGCGGCGATGTCTTCGTGCTCTACATCCTCCCGCACGGCCTGCTCGAGCTCACCTGCATCTTCGTGGCCGGGGCGGCGGGACTGCAGATCTTCTGGGCCTGGGTCGCGCCGGGTCCGCGCTCGCGCGGCGAGTCGCTGGCGGCGGCCGGCCGGTCGCTCGCGACCATCGCGATCGGGCTCGTCATCGCGCTCGGCGTCTCGGGGATCATCGAGGGATTCGTGACCGCGCAGCCCTGGCCGTGGCCGCTCAAGATCGGCATCGGCGCGGCGGCGCTCGCGCTGTTCCTCGTCTACATGCTGGTGGTCGGCCGCCGCGCGCACCGCCTGGGCGAGAGCGGCGACCTCACCGAGTACGAGGCCGGCACCCCGACCCTCGTCGCCGGCTGATCCGCCTCGCGTGCGGCGTCTTCCCCTGTCTCCCATCGTTCACTTGCGCTGATCGTACGCTCCACACCGAGATCGACGTACGTTCAGCGCAAGTGAACTCGGGGGCGGGGAACGAGGGGGCGGATGCCGCATACCACTGTTTTGAATGGATCAAAACAACGGTAGGCTGAGGGCATGCACCCGCACGCAGCCGTCGACACTCATGCGGTCGACACGGCGGCGCGACTGCGCGCGGCCGGGCTGCGGGTCACCGAATCCCGGCGCGCGGTCGTCGAGGCCCTGATCGAGCGCCCGCACGCGAGCGCCGACGAGCTGTTCGGCATCGTCGCGCGGACGGTCCCCGGCACGAGCCTGCAGTCGGTGTACAACGCGCTCGGCGACTTCGTCGACGCGGGGCTCGCACGTCGCATCGAGCCCGCGGGGCGACCCGGCCTGTTCGAGCTGCGCGTCGACGACAACCACCACCACCTCATCTGCTCCGAGTGCGGCGCCGTGCAGGATGTCGACTGCGTCGTGGGCGAGGCGCCCTGCCTGACGCCGTCCAATGCGCACGGCTACGCGCTGCAGGCGGCCGAGGTGACCTTCTGGGGCGTGTGCCCCGCCTGCGTTACGGCCGGGGCGAGCACCGCCGAGCCGCTCGTCGCCGCACGCCCCTGACATCCTGTCCGACCCTCTGATAGCCCATCCCGATTGGAAGGAAGCTCATGACCGACACCAACGACACGATCCCGGAGATCGGCGAGAACCCCACCGACGCCGACCAGGCGGTCACGCCGATCGACACGCCGGTCGACGAGCGCGCGGACGGCGAGACCCGCCCGCGCCCGAACGAGTCGGAGAGCTGCCCGGTGATCCACGGCGGTCAGCCGCACCCGACCACCGGCAACGCCAATAGTGTGTGGTGGCCCAACCAGCTGAACCTCAAGATCCTGGCCAAGAACCCCGCGGTGGCGAACCCGCTCGGCGAGGACTTCGACTACAAGGCGGCGTTCGAGGCGCTCGACCTCGCGGCGGTCAAGGCAGACATCGCCGAGACGCTGAGCACGTCGCAGGACTGGTGGCCCGCGGACTTCGGCAACTACGGCCCCCTCATGATCCGCATGGCCTGGCACAGCGCGGGCACCTACCGCGTCACCGATGGTCGCGGCGGCGGCGGCGCCGGACAGCAGCGCTTCGCTCCGCTCAACAGCTGGCCCGACAACGTCAACCTCGACAAGGCCCGCCGCCTGCTGTGGCCGGTCAAGAAGAAGTACGGCCAGTCCCTGTCATGGGCCGACCTCATGATCCTCGCGGGCAACGTCGCGCTCGAGTCGATGGGCTTCGAGACGTTCGGCTACGCGGGCGGTCGCGCCGACGTGTGGGAGCCCGACGCCGACGTCTACTGGGGCCCTGAGACCACCTGGCTGGACGACGAGCGATACTCGGGCGACCGCGAGCTCGAGAAGCCTCTCGCGGCCGTGCAGATGGGCCTCATCTACGTCAACCCCGAGGGCCCCAACGGCAACCCCGACCCGCTGGCATCGGCCCGCGACATCCGTGAGACCTTCGGCCGCATGGCGATGGACGACGAGGAGACCGTCGCGCTCATCGCGGGCGGCCACACGTTCGGCAAGACGCACGGCGCCGCGCCCGACACGAACATCGAGCACAACCCCGAGGCCGCCGGCCTCGAGCAGCAGGGCCTCGGCTGGAAGAACAACCACGGCACCGGGCACGGCGACGACACCATCACGTCCGGCCTCGAGGTCACGTGGACGTACCACCCCACCCGCTGGGACAACGAGTTCTTCCACATCCTCTACGCGTACGAGTGGGAGCTCATGCGCAGCCCGGGCGGCGGCCACCAGTGGCGTCCGATCAACGGCGGCGGTGCCGACATGGTGCCGCTGGCGCACTCGAACGGCCGCCGGGAGCCGCGCATGCTGACCAGCGACCTGGCGCTGCGCACCGACCCGGCGTACGACGCCATCTCGCGCCGCTTCAAGGACGACCCCGAGGCGTTCGCCGACGCGTTCGCCCGCGCCTGGTTCAAGCTGACGCACCGTGACATGGGTCCGATCGACCGCTACCTCGGCCCCGAGGTGCCGGCCGAGGAGCTGCTCTGGCAGGACCGCGTTCCCGCCGTCGACCACGACCTGATCGACGCCGACGACGCGGCGGCGCTCAAGGCGCAGATCCTCGAGTCGGGCCTGAGCATCTCCGAGCTCGTCGAGACGACGTGGGCTGCGGCATCCTCGTTCCGCGGCAGCGACAAGCGCGGCGGCGTCAACGGCGCCCGCATCCGCCTGGCCCCGCAGAAGGACTGGGAGGTCAACAAGCCCGCTCAGCTGCAGACGGTGCTGGCCAAGCTCGAGCAGATCCAGGCGTCGTTCAACGACGGTCGCACCGACGGCAAGAAGGTGTCACTGGCCGACCTCATCGTGCTCGCGGGCAACGCGGCGGTCGAGAAGGCCGCTGCAGACGCGGGCGTCGAGGCCGAGGTCGTCTTCCACCCGGGCCGCACCGACGCCACGCAGGAGCAGACCGACGTGCAGTCGTTCGTGTTCCTCGAGCCGATCGCCGACGGGTTCCGCAATTACTATGGGCCGCGCGCGTTCATGCCCGAGGAGCACCACCTCATCGACCGGGCGAACCTGCTCACGCTGAGCGCTCCGGAGCTCACGGTGCTCGTCGGCGGGCTGCGGGTGCTCGGTGCGAACTGGGACGACTCGGACTACGGCGTCTTCACCGGCCGCAAGGGCGTGCTGACGAACGACTTCTTCGTGAACCTGCTCGACCTCGGCACCACGTGGAAGCCGCTGGACCCGGGGGCGCACGCGTTCTCGGGCGCTAAGGACGGCTCCGGTGAGCCGGCCGGCATCGGGACCCGCGTCGACCTCCTGTTCAGCTCGAACTCGGAGCTGCGCGCGGTCGCCGAGGTGTACGCCTCGGACGACGCGAACGAGAAGTTCGTGCGCGACTTCGTCAAGGCGTGGGGCAAGGTGACCGAGCTCGATCGCTTCGACCTCGTCTGACCTCATCACACGTGAGAGCGGCCCGTCCCCGGAAGGGGGCGGGCCGCTCTGCGGTACGTGCCGTGACTGCGGGTGCCGTGCCTACGGGAGGCGTGCGGTGGCCTGTACCGGCGGCAGCGTGCCCTTGGGCTCGAAGAGCGCGCGGTGCAGGACGCCCGCGAGCAGACCGCCGACGATCGGGAACACGATGAACACCCACAGCTGCGACAGCGGGCCGGGGCCGCCGTAGATCGCCGCCGCGATCGAACGTGCCGGGTTCACCGACGTGTTGTCGATCGGAATCGAGATCAGGTGGATGAGGGTGAGCGTCAGGCCGATCGCGAGCGGCGCGAGTGCCGCGGTGCCCCGGGCGGAGTGGGTCACGCCCAGGATGATGAGCACGAAGATCGCCGTCAGCAGCACCTCGGCGATGATCGCGGCGCCGAGGCCGAACCCGCCGGGGGAGCCGAAGTCGCCGGTGCCGTAGCCGTTGGACGCGAAGCCGCCGTCCTGGGCGTTCGCGAGCCAGTTGTCAGTGCCGAAGATGCCGATCAGCACGATGAGCGTCGTGCCGAGGGCGCCGCCGATCAGCTGCGCGATGATGTAGCCGATCGTCTTATTCCACTCGAAGCGGCCCGCGGCGGCGAGTCCGAGCGTGATCGCCGGGTTGAAGTGGCCACCCGAGACGGGGCCCCACGCGTAGGCGCCGACGACGACCGTCAGGCCGAATGCCAGGGCGACGCCGACGAAGCCGACCCCGAGGGGATTGCTCTCTGCGTCTGCCGGGAAGTTGGCTGCGAAGAGGGCGGTGCCGACGCCGCCGAAGACGAGCAGAAACGTTCCCAGAGCCTCCGCGACGAGCCTGTTCGCCGTGGTGGGCGGGATGGTGGTATCCGACATGGCGGACTCCTTTCCTCGTCGCGAGGCTAGCGGTCCGCACAGCGGATTCCCAGGAACCCCGCGCGGAGTGTCGGCGTGTGACGCCCGATCTCACGCGATTTCCCTTCGTGTTCAGGCATTCGTGGCCGGCTGTTCCGCTGCGACTCAGAGGCGTCCGGCCGCCTTGAGCGCGAGGTAGCGGTCGGCGATGCGGGGCGGCAGGTCCTCGGGCGTGGCGGCGATCGCCTCGCCGCCTGCGCGGCCGATGGCGGCGGCGACGACAGCGGCGTCCTGGGCCGCGCGCTCGATAGCCGCGGCGCGATACACTTCGGCGGCGTCCGGACGTTCCGGCAGCGGTTCCTGCTCATCCGTGACCGCGCCGACGAGCACGTGCGCGCCGCGCGCGAGCGCCGGCAGCGAGCCGAGGAACCCGCGCGCGGCTTCCGCGGCATCCTGCGCCGTGAGGAGCACCACGAGCGAGGGCCGGGAGGTGAGCACGCGCACCTGGGCGAACGCGGCGTCCCAGTCGGTGTCGATGAGCTGCGGCTCGACCGGAGCCATCGCGTCGACGAGCGCCGGCAGCAGGCCAGGGCCGTCGACGCGCGTGACGCGGGCCCGGATGGTGCGGTCGAACATCAGCAGGTGCACGTGGTCGCCGGCCCGGGTCGCGAGGGCCGCCAGCAGCAGCGCCGCCTCCATCGCGGCATCCATCCGCACGCCGTCGCCGACGCGCGCGGCCGCCGTGCGTCCTGTGTCGATCACGATCACGACGTGGCGGTCGCGCTCGGGGCGCCAGGTGCGCAGCATCGTCGTGCTCGACCGCGCCGTCGCGCGCCAGTCGATCGAGCGCACGTCGTCGCCGCGCACGTACTCCCGAAGGGAGTCGAACTCGGTGCCCTGTCCGCGCACCTGCACGCTCGTGTTGCCGTCGAGCTCACGCAGCCGCGCGAGCCGTGAGGGCAGATGACGCCGCGCCGTGAACGGCGGCAGCACCCGCAGTGCTCCGGGCTCGTCGATGCGCGCCTGGCGTCCGGCGAGGCGCAGCGGGCCGTCCGAGCGCACCACGACGAAGCGTGACCGCAGTTCGCCGCGACGACGGGGCAGCAGCGGGATGGCGATCGTCCGCGACTCGCCGGGCGGGATGTCGATCCCCGGGCGCTCGGGCGGCGCGCCCGCGGTCGGCTGCCAGGCGTCGCGCACGCGTCCGCGCACGGTGCGGTCGTTCGCACCGTTGCGGAGCACGAGCTCGGCGCGCACGGCTTGTCCGAGCAGCACGCGGCGCGGCAGCCGTCGCTGCACGGTGATCCGGCGGGGATCCGGCGCTGCCGCCGCGTCGCCGAGCGCCGCGATCAGGCACAGCAGCACCCATGCCGCCGCCGCGAGCCACGCGTCGACGCCCGCCGCCGAGAGCAGCACGACGGGCACCGCTCCGAGGGCGAGGAGCAGCGGCAGGCGACCGGTCACATACATGGGCGTCAGATCGGGACGCGTGTCTGCTGCACCACCGAGCCGAGCACGGCATCGACCGAGACGCCCTCGAGCTCCGCGTCGGGCCGCAGCCGGATCCGGTGTCGCCAGGTCGGCAGCAGCATCGTCTGCACGTGGTCGGGGGTGATCGCGGGGTACGCGCC
Source organism: Microbacterium sp. B35-04 (assembly GCF_010634885.1). Lineage (NCBI taxonomy): Bacteria > Bacillati > Actinomycetota > Actinomycetes > Micrococcales > Microbacteriaceae > Microbacterium > Microbacterium sp. B35-04. The sequence goes on from NZ_MWLP01000085.1 coordinate 54,669, forward strand.
GAGCCACGCCCAGGCCTTCGACGCCGCCAGGAGCGCGGTCGCCGCCCTCGGGCTGACGCCGAGCTGCACCGAAGGACTGCTGCGGGTGGCCTGCGCGAGATCGACGATGTAGCCGAGCACGTCGTCCGAGACGGTGACGGATGCCGCGGCCCGCTGTGCCGCGCGGATCTCGGCCGCGCTGGCGGCGCGGCCGAGGCCGGCACCGGCGAGGTCACGGGGGTCGAAGCCGCTCGCGTGGCGGCGCAGGACGGCGAGCTCGGCATCCCGTGCCGGCACGTCGACGATGAGCTTGAGCAGGAAGCGGTCGAGCTGCGCCTCGGGCAGCGTGTACGTGCCCTCGTGCTCGATCGGGTTCTGCGTGGCAGCGACGAGGAACGGGTCGGGGAGCGACCGAGTCACGCCATCGGTCGAGACCTGGCGCTCCTCCATCGCCTCGAGCAGCGCCGCCTGCGTCTTGGGGGGCGTGCGGTTGATCTCGTCGGCGAGCACGACATTCGTGAACACCGGGCCCTCGCGGAACTCGAACTCGCCCGTCTTCGCGTCGTAGACGAGCGAGCCCGACACATCGCCCGGCATGAGGTCGGGCGTGAACTGGATGCGGGTGGTGTCCAGGCCGAGGGCAGTCGAGAACGCCCGCACGAGCAGCGTCTTGGCCACCCCCGGAACGCCCTCGAGGAGCACATGCCCGCGTGCGAGCAGCGCGATCAGGAGTCCGGTCACGGTGCCGTCCTGGCCGATGACCGCCTTGCCGACCTCGAGGCGCACGCGGTTCATCGCCTCGCGGAGTGCGGCATCGTCCAGTGCCTCGGGCGCAGACGTGGGGGCGGTGCCGTCGGGCGTGGTCGTGCTCGGTGCCGGTGGCGTATCCGTCATCGGGGACTCCTTTCGGGGCGGACGGCCGCGCGGGCGGCGTCCTCGAGGTCTCTCAGGCGTGTGCTCAGGGCGACGAGGTCGGCGTCGCTGCGGGGGATCTCGTCGAGCAGGATGCCGCGCACCGCCCGGCGGTCGAGTCCGGTGCGCCCGGCGACGGCGTCGGCGATCTCGGGGGCGGCGGCGTTCGCGGCCAGCCCGAGCAGGGCGGCGAGGCGCCGCAGCGCGCCGATCCGGAGGCGGTCGGCGGCGTGCAGCGGATCTCCGGCGCGTGCGTAGAGGCGCGCACGGCCCTCGGTCGTCTCGGACGCCCGGACCGTCACCGGCAGGCGCTCGGCGACGAGCGGGCCGAACCGGCGGCCGCGCCAGATGCCCGCGGCCACACCCGCGACGAGCAGCAGGACGATGACGGGGCTCACCCAGGGCGGGGTGAGCTCGCCCAGCGAGGGGTTCGCGTCGGCGAGGTCGGTGTCGCCCAGGCCGGGCACGTACCAGACGGCGAGCGGATGCCGCCCCATCAGGTTCGCCGCGAGCGCGGCGTTGCCGTTCTCGGCGAGGTGCTCGTTCGTGAAGAGGGCGCCTGCGTCGACGGCGGCGACGCGGCCGCCTTCGATGGACCGGACGAGCAGCCCGAAGCCGTCGGCGGCCGGATAGCAGGCGGCTGCGCCGTCGCCCGCGCTGTAGAGGCCGCCCGGGGCCACCGCGCCGGCACGGACGGCGTCCTCCACCTCGCAGTCGGGTTCGACGCTCGCGGCATCCGTGCCGCCCGGGGCGACGCCGGCAGGGGCCGACCCCGGCAGCAGGAGGTCGAGCGTCCGAGCACGCGGTTCGATGAGCACGACATCGTCGGCGGCCTCGGCGAGGCCGGCCACGGCGTCGTCGGACAGCGCGGGTGCGTCGGGCAGCACGAGGGTCGCCGGCCCCGCTCCGAGGGCCTCGGACGCCGCGGCCCGATCGCGCGCGACGACGACATCGATGCCGTGATCCCGCAGCACCTCGACGATGGCGCGCGTCCCGGCGGGGCCTGTGGAGTCGGGGTCCAGTGCGCCGCGCTGGGCCCACTGATTGGCGGCCGACACCGCGCCGCCGATGCCGCCCACCACGAGAAGGGCGAGGGCGATGGCGACCCACGCGGTGACGCGGCGGCGGCGCGAGAGCGCGGGCGCCGCGGTGGTGTCAGGCAGTCCGGTCTCGGGCAGCGGGGGACTGGCCGTCGCGCTCACGCGGGCACCTCCTCGCGCGCCGTCGGCCGCGCCGAGACGACCGCGTCGTCAACCCCGGCGACGAGGCGGTAGAGCTCCGCCGTGCCGGGGCGCCGCAGGTAGCGAACGTCGTCGAACGCCGTCGCGGCGTCTTCGAGCCGGGTGGCGAGCGCAGGGAAGGCGCGCGCCGCGGCGCGCGCGAAGGCGTGCACGGTCGCGCCCGGGGGCGGGTCGACGACGCCGCGTTCGAGGCACCCCCGCGCGAGGGCGCGGAAACGGAGCACGATCGCCGCGTCCCAGTCGGACGCCCGGGCGCGCTCGCCGGCGGCGTCGCGCAGCTCGGCCGCGGAGCGGTGCTCGGCATCGCCGAAGAGAAGGGGAATGCGCGGGGCCGAACGGCGCGTCACCCGCGGCACACCCCACACGAGGAACGCCGCCACGATGATCACCACGACCACGATGGCGGCGACCAGGGCGAAGGTCGAGCCCCACCCGCCTGACACATCGGGGTTCAGCAGCGACGCGATGAAGTCGCCGATCGCACGCGCGATCCGGTCGAACGGTGTCGGCTCGGCGATGTCATAGGAAGGATCCGACAGCTCCTCCTCCGCCCAGCGCCGCGCTTCGTCGCCGTCCGGCATGAGAGGCGGCACGGCGTCGGCGGTGCGCCGGAGCGCCGGCAGCACGAGGGAGGTCAGGCCCACGGCGCGTCGCGGTCGGTGCCGCCGGGCGCGGCGCCGGGTGCGGTCCAGGCGGTGGACGAGGGCGGCTCCGCGGGCGGGGCGGCGTCGGGGAAGTCCGGGGTCGCGTCGGTTGCCGGGACCGCATGTTCTGCGGCGCCGTCCGGCGGCGACGAAGTCTCTGCCCCGGCGGCCGCCGCAGCCGGGGAGCCGGACGGACTCGAGACCCCTGGCTGAGCCGGGGATGCGGGAGGCATCGGCGCTGCGCCGTACGCGGGTGGTGCGCCGTACGCGGGTGGTGCGCCGTACGCGGGTGGTGCGCCGTACGCAGGTGGTGCGCCGTACGCCGGGGGGACGCCCTGCCCGGGCTGCGCGCCATAGAGCGGCTGTGCGGGCGCCGGGTATCCGGGCGGGTACGTCGGGTAACCCGCATACCCCGGGAACGCGCCCGGGACGCCCCGCGGTGCGATCGCACGCCCGATGTGCTCGCGATAGGGGTCCGCGAGGCCGGTGGCCCCGGCATCCCGCCGCTCCACATATGCCAGCAGGTCGAGATCGAGTCCCTCGCGCCGCATGCGGCAGTCGATGTAGATGAAGGCGGTCGCGGTCGACTGCACGACGACCGCGACGGACTGGAGCAGCAGGGTGAGCACCTGGGTCAGCAGGGCCGCCGCGATGAAGCCGATGATGGCGGTCGGCTCGGGGTCGCCGGTCGGCGCGATGATCGTGGTCAGGCCCATCGACAGGAAGCTCATCGGCAGGCTCACCACCTGCGCCACGGCGGCGAAGATGACGCTGATGACGACGATGACCCCGAGGGCGGGCCAGAAGCGCCGGCGCGTGAGCGTCCAGGAGCGCGACACGGCCTGCAGGATCGTGGCGTGCTCGACGATGATCACCGCGGGCACGAGCAGCAGCTTGACCATCAGCCACCACGTGAGCGGTATCGCGGCGAGGATGACCAGGATCGTGAGCGCGATCGCCGCCGGCAGCGCCGCCATCGCGATGCCCACGATCGCGAGCACGACGACGGTGACGAGGGCCGCCACGGCGAGGATCACCAGCAGCGAGTACCCGATCAGCCGCCACGCGATCGGCTTGACCTGTCGCCACAGCGCGCCGAGCGAGAGCTTCTCGGCGACCGCCGCGTGCGTCACCTCGACGACCACGATGCCCTGCACGATGACGCTGAGGGCGCCGGCAGCAAGCGACAGCACGATGCCCGCGATCGCGGTCAGGGCGATCGAGCCGGCCAGGATCGTGTCGTACTCTTCGGTGCCCTGCGGCACCGTGTCCAGGCGCGAGAACGTCGCCCACGTGACCGCGAGCACGCCTCCCAGCACCACGACGTAGGCCAGGGTCTGCACCACCAGTGCGAAGCCGAGGAGCACGCGCGGGTTCTGGCGCAGGGCGGCGAACGAGCGGCCCAGGATCGTCCCGAACGACAGCGGGTGCAGCGGGATGATCCCGGGGCGGGACGCCGGCGTCCAGGCCGGGTACGCGGTCACGGTTCCCCTCTCCGTCGGCGCCGGGCGGTCGGTGCGCGGCGATGGTCGGCTGTTCCTATCGTTCCACATCGACCGGATGCCGCACCCGCCGCGCGCGCGGCGCTCCCGGCGTGTGTTCGGGCGAGGCACGGCCGGTGCACAGCCCGTGTCGACTACTCTGTGGGAAGCGCATGGGGACGGCGCGTGCCGTCTGTGCCTGGAGAGAAGGAACGAGCGCGCGCGATGACTTCACGCATCCTGGTGGTCGACGATGACACCGCCCTCGCCGAGATGATCGGAATCGTGCTGCGCACGGAGGGCTTCGAGACGGTGTTCTGCGCGGACGGCGCCCAGGCGGTCGACGTCTGGCGCACCGAGCGCCCCGACCTCATCCTGCTGGATCTGATGCTGCCCGGAGTGGACGGCATCGAGATCTGCACCCGCATCCGCGCCGAGTCCGGCATCCCCATCATCATGCTGACCGCACGCACCGACACGGCCGACGTCGTGAAGGGCCTCGAGTCGGGAGCCGACGACTACATCGTCAAGCCGTTCAACCCCAAAGAGCTGGTCGCCCGCATCCGCACGCGACTGCGCCCGGCGAGCCAGCAGGTGAACGACTCGCTGCGCATCGGCGATCTGACGGTGGATGTCGCCGCCCACGAGGTGCGCCGCGGCGACGGACCGATCGCGTTGACGCCCCTCGAGTTCGAGCTGCTGGTGGCGCTGGCGTCGAAGCCGCAGCAGGTGTTCTCCCGGGAGATGCTGCTCGAGCAGGTCTGGGGCTACCACTACAAGGCCGACACGCGCCTGGTGAACGTGCACGTGCAGCGCCTGCGGGCGAAGGTCGAGAAGGATCCCGACAACCCCAAGATCGTCACGACGGTGCGCGGCGTCGGATACCGCGCCGGCGCCGTCGTCTAGGCGCGCCATGACAGCGCCGATCACGGGCGTGGCCCCGACCCGTGCGCGCGTCGCGTGGTGGCGCCTGTGGCGCGCGTGGCCTGGCAACATCGCCGGGCTGTGGCGGCGGTCGCTGCGCTTCCGGACGCTGCTGGTGACGATCGGCCTCACCGCGCTCGCCGTCGTCGTCGCCTGCGTGTGGATGGGCCTGGCGATCCAGAACGACCTCTTCACCTCGCGCAAGGATCAGGTCCTCATCGATGCGGAGCAGGCGCGCGCGGCGGCGCAGCGCACCCTCGACGCCGCGGTGCAGAGCGATGCCGTTCCGATGCAGAACGTCATGACCCTGGCGTTCACGACGCTCCGCGACCAGTCGTCGGCCGCGATGGTCGCCGCCTATCGGATCGGGCCTCCTGTGCCGAACGCGCCCCAGGACTTCAGCACGGCCGAAGAGGTGATGTCCGACCTGCTCACCACGTCCATGCGCGCGCTCGTGCGCACCAACCCCGATCAGCAGATCTGGCAGCCGGTCGCGCTGCCCGACGGTGCCGACACGAGCGTGCCCGGCATCATGGTCGGCCAGCAGCTCGCCATCGACGGCGTCGCCTCGTACGAGCTGTATCTGGCGTACGACCTCGCCAACGCTCCGCAGACGCTGACCTTCGTGCAGCGCACGCTGTGGGTCGTGGGCATCGGGCTGGTGCTGCTCATCAGCGGAATCGCGTGGTTCGTGCTGCGATCGGTCACCGTCCCCATCAGCGAGGCTGCCGACACCAGCGCCAAGCTCGCGGCCGGGCAGCTGGACGTGAGACTCGAGGTGCACGGCGAGGACGAGCTGGCCACTCTCGGCCGCTCCTTCAATGCGATGGCCGACAGCATCGAATCGCAGATCAAGGAGCTCGCCGAGCTCTCGCTCGTACAGCAGCGATTCGTGTCGGACGTCTCCCACGAGCTGCGCACGCCGATGACGACGATCCGCCTGGCCGCCGACATGATCAACGACCAGCGGGCGGACTTCGACCCCGCCACCGCGCGGGCGGCCGAACTGCTGAACGCCCAGGTGCAGCGGTTCGAGACGCTGCTGACCGATCTGCTGGAGATCAGCCGTTACGACGCGGGATCGGTGCAGCTGGAGCTGGAGCCGACGAGCCTCGCACACCTGGCCGAAGACGTCATCGGCTCGATGCAGCAGCTGGCCGAGCAGCATGGCACCGACGTCCGTCTGGTGGCGCCCGGCGGGTACTCCCCGGTCGAGATGGACCCGCGCCGCGTGCGCCGCGTGGTGCGCAACCTGCTCGGCAACGCGATCGAGCACGGCGAGGGCCGGCCGATCGTGGTCACCGTCGACAGCGATCAGCAGGCCGTCGCCATCGGGGTGCGCGACTTCGGGATGGGCATGAAGCCGGAAGAAATCGAGCACGTCTTCGATCGCTTCTGGCGTGCAGACCCGTCACGCAAGCGCACCATCGGCGGTACGGGCCTCGGCCTGTCGATCGCCCTGGGGGACGCGAAGCTCCATGGCGGCGAGCTGGCGCTGTGGTCGGAGCCCGGCCGGGGCACGAACTTCGTGCTGACGCTGCCACGCCAGGCAGTGCCCCTCAACGGCGCGTCCCCGATCCCGATCGATCCAGGCGAGGACGCGGTCGCCCCGCTGGATGATCTGGGAATCACCGCGCCGATCGATGTGCCCCCGGCATCGGGCGCCGGCGGAGGCCCGGGGCTCGGTACCGCCGCCGCACCGCGAGGAGGAATCGCATGACACGGACACGCGGCATCCTCGCGCTCCTGCTGGCGCTGTGCACGGTGATCGTCACGGGCTGTGCGGGATTCCCGACGGGCGGCCCGCCCGAGTACGGGATGGAGAACGGCGGAACGGGCGACGGCTCGCAGAACGTGGCGTTCATCCCGAACCGGCCGCAGCCGGGTGCCACGCCGCAGCAGATCGTCGAGGGCTTCATCGACGCCGGTTCCGGGCCGGGTGTCACCGGCAACTGGGACGTCGCCCGGGAGTTCCTCGCGCCCTCGATCGCCGACGACTGGGCGCCGGAGGTCAGCGTCATCGTCGATGAGCGTGCCGAACGCGACTACGTCGAGACCCAGGAGGGCGTGGTCGACTTCGCGTCCGAAGTCGTCGCCAGCGTCGACGACAAAGGCGCATACGAGCGCGCGGACCTCTCGCCGGGAAGTTGGTCGTTCCGCCTCGAGAAGCAGTCCGACGGCGAGTGGCGCATCACGGAAGCCCCCAACGGCATCTGGCTCGACGAGGCGCAGTTCCCCACGGTGTTCCACCGCTACCCGCTGATGTACTTCGATCGTTCGTGGCAGTATCTGGTGCCCGACGTCCGCTGGTTCCCGGTGACCAAGGCGGCGGGAAGCATCGCCGACGCCCTCGTGAACAAGCCCCCGAGCGAGTGGCTGGTGGATTCGATCTACACCGCCTTCCCCGACGGTGTGACGGTGGTGCCGTCCGTCCTCGTCGACGACGACGGAGTGGCGGAGGTCGCGCTGTTGGGCGGCGTGCTCGGCGCGAATCGGGAGGCGCTCGACCGCATGCTCACGCAGCTGGAGGAGAGCCTGAGGACGGCCGGCGTGACGGAGGTCGTGATGACCGTCGAGTCCACCCCGGTCGACGCGGAGCCGGTGGCTGTGCGCTCGACCCGTGTGCCGGCGGCGCCACTGGTGCTCACCGAGGCGGGCTTCGGCTTCCTCACCGGCGACGAGATCGACAAGATCCCCGGGCTCTCCGCGGCGGTCGAGAACGTGCCGGCCATCAGCGTTCAGGTCGGCCCGGAGCGGGACCTCGCGGCCGCGAGACTGGATTCGGGCGCCGTGGTCCGGCTCAACGCCGGCGGAACGGAAGCCGAGACCCTCGACACACGCAGCGGGCTGGTGGACCCCACGATCGACGGGTACGGGACGGTGTGGAGCGTTCCACGTGACGACCCCGGTGCGGTGCATGCCTACCTGCCCGGCGGCGATGTGGTGGAGGTGGCTGACGCGTGGAGCGGGGCCACCGAGATCGCGGCCATGGCGCTCTCGCGAGACGGCACGCGCATCGCCGCCGTCGTGAGCGCCGGCGGGCGCGCGGCGCTGTGGGTCGCGGGAGTGGTGCGCAACGAGGACGGACTGCCCGTACGACTGGGCACCCCCGTGCCGCAACTTGCGGTGGTCGGCGGTGCGGTGATCGGTGTCACGCGGATCGGGGTCACGTGGATCGACGATGTGACGGTCGGCGTGCTCAGCAGCGGTGACGCCGAATCCGCCGTCCTCGAACAGGTCGTCGGAGGACCGACGTCGTTCTCGACGGCCGCGTCCGACATAGCGTCGATCGCGGGTGGCACCGGCATCTCGAGCCTGCGCCTGCGGGCCGACGACGGCACACTCTACGTCAAGCGGGGCACGGCCTGGCAGCCTACGGCCACCGGCATCCTCCTGCTCGCGACGCAGCAGGGGGCGCCGCAGTAGCGCTCCTCCCCAGCGAGGAGCTTCGGCGGATTCTCCACCGGAGGCGGCTTCGGGGCCTCTGAGAGGCATCCCGACCGCCAGGCTGTTCCCGTGATGAGGGAGCTTTCGATCGTCCTGCGCGAGGCATGCGCCGACGCGCTGGCGCTGCTTCTGCCGGTCTGGTGCGCGGGCTGCGACGAGCCCGATATCGCCCTCTGCGAGCGGTGCGCACTCGCGCTGCAGCCCGACGTCCGACGTCGGGTCGTGGAGGCGCCCGGGGGAGCAATCGAGGTGTGGAGCGGGCTCGCGTTCGACGGTGTCGCGGCGCGGGTGCTGCGAGCGATCAAGGAGGATGGCCGCACCGGCCTCGCCGCCGCACTGGCGCCGACGCTCGCCGCCGTCCTCGATCGGGCGGGCGCGGCCGGCTGCCTGGTGGTGCCGATGCCCACGTCGCGGGCGGCGTACCGCCGCCGCGGGTTCCGGGTGCCCGAGCTGCTGCTCCGCCGGGTCGGTCGCCCCGGGCGTCGCCTGCTGCGCTACGCGCGCCGCACGGCCGACCAGCGCGGCCTCGATCGCGACGGTCGGCACCGCAATGTCGGGCACAGCATGGTGACGACGACGTCCCGCTCCGCTCCCCAGGGCGGCGAGATCACGGGGGATTCCGGTCACCCGGGGCCGGGCGCGGCTCTGAGGGTCGTGGTGGTCGACGACGTCGTGACGACGGGTGCCAGCCTCGCAGAGGCGGTTCGTGCGCTGCGGGCCGCGGGCGTCGAGGTGGTGGCTGCGGTCGCCCTCGCAGCGACCCCGCGGCGGCATGGCAGACCTGAGTGAACGGGACCCGTCGCATTCGAAACTCACAGGTGACAGAGTCCGGACGCCGGGCTACCGTGGGGATGACAAGGCGACTGATGGTCCGCCCTTGGCCGGGCGGACCGGAACAAGGAGGCAGGGATGGAAACCAGCATCGTCGGCGTGGGAGTGGGGATCACGGATCGCTTCCGCGGGGTCGTCGAAGAGAAGGCCGCCCGCATCGAGAATCTCGCCCCCCGCGCGCAACGCGTGGATGTCAAGGTCACGCACCGCGCCTATCACAACGGCCGTGTCGAAGACGAGACAGTGGAGCTCACCGTCAACGGCAAGGGCCCCGTGATCAGGGCCGAGGCGACGGACGGCGACAAGTTCACCGCTCTGGACCTCGCGGTCGACAAGTTGTGCGAGCAGCTGCGTCGTGCGAAGGACAAGCGCGTCGACGCGCGCAACCATCCTCGCGGAGCCAAGTTCGAGAAGGGCAGCGGCGCAATCCAGGGGATCGATCTGCAGCCGGCGTCCGTCGACGTGCTCCGTGCCGTCGCGACCGGCGAGATCCCGATCGTCACCGGCAACGAAGAGGAAGAGGGCTATACGCCGGTCGTCATCCGGACGAAGGAGTTCCACCCCGAATGGATGTCGGTGGAGGAGGCCGTCGACCGCATGGAGCTGGTCGGGCACGACTTCTTCCTCTTCATCGACGCCCGCAGCGACCACCCGAGTGTCGTGTACCGCCGCAAGGGCTGGGACTACGGTGTGATCTCGCTGACCACGCAGGCGCAGCCGGAGGAGCTGGCCTCCTGAGCCGGCGCCGATCCGTCCAGCCGGCGGTGCGCTGAGGAGCGAACGACCTGGCGGAGAATGTAGGGGTGCGGCCGGTTCGGTCGCACCCCTCGCGCTGTCGGTGCGCGGACCAGGCTCCCGGCCGCGCCGCGGCCGGCGGCATCCCCCTCCGGAAGGACTCCCCGTGATCATCCGCAACGTGCGCCCGTGGGGCGCTGACGTCGCCGACATCGTCATCGAAGGCGGCCGCATCGCCGCGATCGCGCCTCACGACGCGGCGACGGCACCGGCGGCGGACGACGTCGACGGGCGGGGACGCCTGGCGCTCCCGTCGTTCAGCGACGTGCACGTGCACCTCGACTCCTCGCGCATCGGCCTCCCCTTCCGCCCGCACAGTGCCGTTGGCGAGAATGGGCGAGCGCCGGGGGTGTGGGGGATGATGCTCAACGACCGGGACAACTGGCGCCACACCGACGTGCCGCACGCCGAGATCGTCGCGGGCACGCTCGAGCAGATGATCGCGAAGGGCACGACGCGTGTGCGCACGTACGCGCAGGTCGACGTCGACTGCAAGCTCGAGAAGTTCGACTCGGTGCTGGCCGCGAAGGAGAAGTTCCGCGGCCACGCCGATGTGCAGATCATGACGTTCCCGCAGGCCGGCATCCTGCGCGAAGCCGGCACGGTCGACTACCTCGAGGAGTCACTCAAGCAGGGTGCCGATGTCATGGGCGGCATCGATCCGAGCCAACTCGACCGGGACCCCGTCAGGCACCTCGACATCGTGTTCGGGCTGGCCGAGAAGTACCAGATCGAGGTCGACATCCACCTGCACGAGCCGGGTGCCCTCGGCGTCTTCAGCACTGAGCTCGTGCTCGAGCGCACGCGTGCGCTCGGCATGCAGGGCAAGGTCACGATCTCACACGCCTACGACCTCGGCTCGGTGTCGGACGCCGTGAGCCGACGCCTCATCGACGAGTTCGCCGAGCTGGATGTCGCAATGGCCACCATCGCCCCCTCCACGACGGGGCACCTGCGCCTGGTCGACCTGATCGAGGCCGGGGTGCGGGTGGGCCTCGGGGAGGACGGCCAACGCGACTACTGGAGCCCCTACGGCAACTGCGACATGCTCGACCGCACATGGCAGCTCGCGTTCGTCAACGGCTTCCGTCGAGATGACCACATCGAACTCGCGCTCGCGGTCGCCACGATGGGTGGGGCGTCGATCATGAGCAATGCCTCGCCGCGCGTGACGGGCGTCGGCGATCGTCCCGGCGTCACCGTCGGCGACCGCGCCGACCTCGTGCTCGTCGACGGCGAGACCCCGACGAGCGCCGTGATGGACCGCGGTGCCGACCGCACCGTCCTCCACGACGGCCGGGTCGTGGCCGACGGCCTGCGCGTCGTCGCCATCTGAGAGCCCAGTCGTCACCGGGGAGCGTTGCGCCGCGCAGGCGCGGCGGGTTCCCCTCAGTCAGTGGGGCTGCAGACCAAGGGCTGGTCACCGGACACGCCGAGGACGGATGCCGTGGCCCGGCGTGTCGCCGTGACCGACCATGCTTTTCGCATCAGGGCAGGACGCGGTGGACCCACGCACACGATGGCAGCGCCTCAGAGCAGCGGCGCCGTCGGCCGGCGTCAGTCGATGAAGCCGTCGAGGAGGCTGCCGATCACCAGACCGCCGAGGATGCCGCCCATGAGGTCGCTCCCGCCGCCCCGGCGACCGCCGCCCCAGCCCTGCTGACCGTAGCCCTGCTGACCGTAGCCCGGCGCACCCCACTGCTCAGGCTGCGGGCGGGCGGCGTCGATGTCGCGCTGGGCCAGCTGCAGTGCTTCGCTTGCGAGGAACGCCGCGCGGCGGGCCATGGCGAACGCCTGCTCCCGGTGGTCTTCGTCGATCGTCGTGACTGCGGCGGCCGAGGCGCCGAGGTAGCGATCGAGGTCGAGACGAACGCGCTCAGCCTCGGCGAAGCGGGTGCGGGCATCGGCCCCGATCCAGCCCCGGTGCCCGGCGATCACGTCGCGCGACACGGCGAGCTGCCGGTCGGCGTCGTCGATCGCGTGCCGGACGTGCTCGAGCGGAGGAATCGGGCGCGCGGCGCGCTCGCGGGCCTTGGCGATCGCGGCGTCCAGTCCGGCATTCGCCTCTCGCAGGAGGGTCAGCTGCTCGAACGGATCGGTGTTCACCCCTGCCGCCGGCAGCGCGGCGAGGGCGGCCTGGAGCTCGCTGATCGCGGCGCTGACGGCGGGGGTCTGCGGCTCTCTGAGGGCGACCACGAGGTCGCCGCGCGAGTCCTCGACGATGGCGGCGAGCGTCGATTCGGCGCGCAGCGCCTCGACCTCGAACGTCTCGACGGCGTCGAGCAGCGTCTCGGCCCGGCGCACCGACTCGGTGGCGGCCTCGAGGGCCATGTTCGCCTGCTCGCGCTGCCCAGCCTCACGGCGCCGCTCCGCCACGCCGGCGCTGTGCTCGGCGAAGCCGAGCAGCTGCTCGGCCTCCGCCGGGTTCGCGTCGATCTGAGCGAGAGCGTGCGACGAGTAGCGGACCGCCAGGCGCTCGACGGTCGAGCGGGCATCCGGAAGACGCAATCGCAGCCGCGCGGCATCCGCACGGACCCGCGCGATGATCTCGGGAGCGCGACGCGCCCGCTCGATCTGCGCCGCGAGCGTCTCGGTGCGGTCGTCGAGCAGATCCTCGGCCCACTCGCAGAGCTGCGCGATGCGCGCGTTGCGCGTCCGGAGCTCTTCGGGGGTGTCGGGGATCTCGTCGTGGTTCAGCTGGTGCAGGTGGAACGCCTCCTGCAGGTGGGTGCGCACCGCCGCCACCGCCTCGCGGAGATCCGACGTGGGACCGGCGCCGAGTTCGGCCTCGGCGAAGGCGAGCTCGTCGGTGGTGAGTCGCAGGCGCTCGTCCGCAGCTACCAGCGCCTGCTGCGCCCGGCGCGCCAGATCGGCGTCCTGCGTGTTCAGCTCTTCCTGCTCGCGCTTGCGTTTGCCCCAGAATCCGGCCATGGATCGATCCTACGGGCGCCGCTGGGAGCAACCTGAAGCGCGGGGGCCGCGGAGTGGGATGTTCGCGCACAGCGTGGGCGGAAGCGGCATCGGGCGGCGTCCGGCGACGGCTGCGGCATCCGTCCCGGCTCGTTGTATCAGGAGGGCGCCGAGCATGCTCTCGCAACCGGGTGGGGCGTGTCCATGCGCCCCGGGGAGAAACGGAAACACCATGATCCGCAAGATCATCGGGGCCACGGCCCTGAGTGCCGCGCTCGTCTTCGCCGGCGCGGGCGTCGCATCGGCGCACGAGTGCTACATCCCGCACCGCTCCGACGAGGGCAACGCGGGCGCCAGCCACTCGAAGAACTGGGTGACGCTCGACATCTCGGAGCTGTTCGTGGGCGCGCACGAATTCCTCGGAGGGGAGGCGCTCACGCCCGAGCAGGTGCAGGAGGCCGTGGAGATGACCGCGGCACGGGGCATCCCGACGTCACTCACGACGTTCGCCCGCGACACCCTGCCCAAGGGCAATGCGCCGGAGTCGCACTCGACCGACGGGAAGGGCATCGATCACTATTTCCACGCGTTCGAGGACGACCTGATCAACATCTTCCTCACGGTGCGCGGCGACATCTGACATCGCGGACGCGGAAGGCGGGCGGGGCCATGGTGGTCCCGCCCGCCCGCCTTGCGCGCGCTGTCGCGCACGGCGCCCGATCCGCCGTCACGTACGGGGGAGGACGACGGATGCCTCAGCCGTCGGTGCGCTTGTGCCGGGGCTTGCGCGCCGGACGGTCGTCGTACGAGCCGCGTGCCGCCGAGTCGCCGTAGCCGCGGCCGCTCGAGCCCCGGTCGTCGCGGGGGCGGGATGCTCCGTCGGTCCGGCGCTGGGGGCGTCCGCTGTCGGGACGCAGCTCGATGAGCTGCCCCGAGATGCGGGTGTCTGCAAGCCGGTCCAGAGCCTCGCGCGGCAGGTTCGCAGGGAGCTCGACCAGCGAGAAGTCAGGCATGATCTTGATCGCGCCGAAGTCATCGCGGCGGAGGCCGCCCTCGTTCGCGAGCGCGCCCACGATCTGGCGGGGCTCGACGCGCTGACGCTTGCCGACGGCGATCCGGTAGGTCGCGAATCCCTCGCGCGGGGCGCGGCGCTCGCCGCGCTCCGGACGGTCGCCGCGATCGGGGCGCTCGGTGCGCTCTCGTGCGGCGGGCGCGGCGTCGGGCTCGAGGAGCAGCGGGGTGTCGCCCTGCGCGACGACGGCGAGGGCCGCGGCCACGTCGGCCTCGGGCACGTCGTGGTTGCGGACGTAGTGGGCGACGATGTCGCGGAACGCCTCGATGCGCTCGGCCTCGCCGAGGGCCGCGGTGATGCGGTCGTCGAAGCGCGAGAGGCGGGTCACGTTGACCTCGTCCACGCTCGGCAGCGGGATCTCGGTGAGCTGCTGACGGGTGGCGCGCTCGATCATCTTGACCAGGCCGCGCTCGCGCGGCGTGACGAAGCTGATGGCGTCGCCGGTGCGGCCGGCGCGACCGGTGCGGCCGATGCGGTGGACGTAGGACTCGGCATCCGTCGGGATGTCGTAGTTCACGACGTGTGAGACGCGCTCGACGTCGAGGCCGCGAGCGGCGACGTCGGTCGCGACCAGGATGTCGAGCTTGCCCGACTTCAGCTGGTTCACCGTCTTCTCGCGCTGCGGCTGGGCGATGTCGCCGTTGATCGCGGCGGCGGAGTAGCCGCGTGCGCGGAGCTTCTCGGCGATCTCCTCGGTGACGCTGCGCGTGCGGCCGAAGACGATCATGCCGTCGAAGTTCTCGACCTCGAGGATGCGCGTGAGGGCGTCCATCTTCTGCTGCCAGGCGGTGATGAGGTAGCGCTGCGAGATGTTCGCCGAGGTCTGGGTCTTGGACTTGACCGTGATCTCTTCGGGGTCGCGAAGGTACTGCGACGCGATCCGTCGGATCTGAGCCGGCATGGTCGCCGAGAACAGCGCGACCTGCTTGGTGGCGGGGGTCTCGGCGAGGATGGTCTCGACGTCCTCTGCGAAGCCCATCTTGAGCATCTCGTCCGCCTCATCGAGCACCAGGTACTGGAGCGCAGAGAGGTCGAGGGTGCCCTTCTCGAGATGGTCGATGATGCGGCCGGGCGTTCCGACGACGATGTGCACGCCGCGTCGGAGCGCCGACAGCTGCACGCCGTAGCCCTGGCCGCCGTAGACGGGGAGGACGTGCACGTCCTTCAGGTGGCCGGCGTACTTCTCGAACGCCTCGCACACCTGCAGCGCGAGCTCGCGTGTGGGGGCGAGCACGAGGGCCTGCGGGGTCTTCTGCGACAGGTCGAGGCGATCGATGATCGGCAGCGCGAACGCGGCGGTCTTGCCCGTTCCGGTCTGTGCCATGCCCACCACATCGCGGCCGCCCAGCAGCGTCGGGATGGTCGCCGCCTGGATCGCCGAGGGAGTCTCGTAGCCGATGCCCTTCAGCGCCTTGAGGACGGGCTGGCTCAGCCCGAGGTCGGAGAAGGTCATCGCTGCGGGCTCGGTCTGAGCCTCGTCTTCGATCTGGTCGGCGTTCGTGTGCACAGTTAAGCGTAGCGGGACACGCCTGTGAGGCGACAGGATGCCGCACCATCAGGTGATCTGGGTGGCCTGGAGGCCCGGCATCCGCCGTCGCCGTGCGAGCGTGGAGCGCACCCCGTCAAGTGATCGCCGTGCGGCGGGTGAGGTCGGGGCGCCGCGGCGGCACGAGCCAGTTGACGAGTGCGATCGCGAGCGACAGGCCGAGACAGAACATCACCAGGAACTGCCACGGGATGTCGCTGAGCACGAGCGCACCCCGCGACTGGATCGCGAAGCCGATCGGCGGAAGGATGCCGGCGATGGCGCCTGCCATCGTGCCGAAGCCGGCGATGATGAGGCCCTGCCAGAATCCGATGTTCCGGCGCAGCACCGGCGTACCGCCGACCGCGGCGAGGGTCGCGTCGTCGGGCCGGCGCTCGAAGCGGGCGAGACCCAGCGCCACGGCGCTGGCTCCGAGCACGAGGACGCCGACGACCGACAGCAGAGGGACCATCCAAGTGGCGTCGCTCGGCGGCCCTGCCTCGAAGCTGTACGACAGCGTGAAATCGTCACCGCTCGCAAGCTCCAGCTGCGCCTGCAGGCGATCGCGCCCCTCCGTCGATGGCGGCGCCTCGACGGTGGCGATCACGCGCTCGGGGAAAGCGGCGATGCCCAGCCGGTCGGCCGTCGTCGGGGCGATGGCGATCGCGGTCGGCTGCAGCGGGGCGTCGACGAGGATCGCGTCCACCCGCTCCTCCCATATGGGGTCGGCGATCCGCTGACCGGTCCAGGGGATCCACACATTGCTCGGCATCCCGTCGATCAGGTCGCCGCCGGACCACGCCGCGATGGAGATCTCGCCGTCGGTGACGAAACGGCGGTCCGCGACGATCGCCGCGCCGTCGCGGTAGGCGGCGCGCTGGCCGGCGGTCAGCGTGACGCCGAGCACCGTCTCGAGGTCGTCGGGTCGCACGACCGAGAGCGGATTGTCGGGATCCTGGCCGTTCGAGGTGTAGCTGTCGTCCACCTCAGGGTCGAGCAGGTGCTCCGGCGGAAGCAGCGCGATCGCGAGGGTGAGCTCGTCCGGAACCTCCGCGGGCGAGCCGTAGTTCCAGTGGGTCGGCGACTGTCGTGCGACGACGGCGACGTCGGTCGCGCCCGCGTCTTCCGCCACGTCCACCGCGGCGGCCGCACCGGTGCGGGCAGCATCCGGGTCGACCACCCCCATCGTGCTGGCGGCACCCGGCCAGATGCTGATCGAGAGACTCCCGAGCGGGGCGGCGTAGTACCAGGTGCGGGCATTCTGAGCCGTCTGCATCGAAGACTGCCCGACCGCGAACACCCCGATGAACACCGTCGCCGCGATGGCCGCGAATGCCGGCACCGTGCGGCCCGCGTTGGCCGCGGCATCCCGCGACGCGATCCTCGCCGCAAGCCCGACGCGCGAGAGGAGGCGGGACGTCGTCCACAGGAGCCAGCCGCCCGACATGAGAATGCCCACCTGGGTGAGGATCGGACCGACGACGATGCCCAGGGCGGGGATGTACCGCAGCGGGGAATCGCCGGTGAGGTCGGACACGTTCACGGCAGCGACGACGAAGGCGCACACGATCGTCGTCGCGACGCCGACGAGCAGCACGATGGATCCCCACACCGGCCGCGCCACTCCCGGCTTCTGCGGGCGGCGGGCGCCCCGCAGCGCACGCAGCGGGTCGGTGCGCGCGACCGTGCGCGACGGCCCCAGAGCGGCCGCGGTGCCGACCACCACCGCGAACACGAAGATCGCAGCCAGGCCCGGCCAGGGCACGTGGAAGCCCCAGTACTGCGTGGCGCTGCCGTCCGCCGTGACGGCGACGACGAGCGCGGCCACTCCGACGCCGAGGATCAGTCCCGTCACGCCCCCGAGCGCGCCGAGGGTCGTGCCCTGAAGGAGGACGATCCGCGACAGGTCGCCGCGATTCGCCCCGACGCTCGCGGCCACGGCGAGCGACCGCTGCTGACGGCGCGCCGCGACCGCGAAGGCGGCGCCGGCCAGCATGACGACCACATACGCGGCGAACAGGCCGCCGGCCGACACCACGAGCACGGTCGGCCAGACGTTCGCCCACTGGTCGAGCACCGAGCCGCGCACCTCTTCACGCAGCGCGGTCGGCGGATCGAGCACGACGGCACGCGAGTAGGCGACGACGCCCTCTTCGTTGAGCGTCTGCACGTCCGCCCACGACAGCGCGGGCTCGGGCAGGTACCACCTTCGTTCGCCGCCGATCACGCCGCGCAGTTCGGCGGTGCCCGGCAGAAACACCGCGCCGGCGGCATCGGGCAGGATCGCGGCATCCAGTGTTCCGACGATCTCGAAGGTGCCGGCGCCGTCGGCGAGGGTCAGATCTCCGCCGATCAGGACGCCCAGCCGCTCGAGGGTCGCCGGGGTCACCATCGCCTCGGTGGCGTTGGTCGGACGCTCGCCCTCGACGAGGTCGAACGCGCCGGAGAAACGGGGATCCCAGGCGTCGCCCGTCCACGCCGCAACGAGGCCCAGTCCGGCGCGTGTCTCGATGCGCGCACTGGCGCTCGTGAGCAGGATCGTCTCGGTGCCCGCCGGCAGCGCGGCCATCGGATCGTCGGGGATCGCGCCGTCGGGCACCTCCCAGCTGCCGTCGGCGCCCGCCGGATATCCGGTCCACTGCGGCTGGGTGGGCGCCTGCCAGAACCCCTCGCCCGCGACGCCCGCGGGGGTGATCCACGCCTGCATCTCACCCAGTTCGGCCCGCACCCGGTCTGCGGGCGTGCCGAGGGTGCTCGCCGCGAAGATGCCGTAAGCGGTCATCGCCGCGATGGGAAGCGCCACGAGCGTCACGACGAGCAGGCTCGACAGCTTGGTGCGGCCTACCTGCCGGCGCGCGAGCCGGATCGCCACGCGCCACCGGCTGGCGGCTGAGCCGAGGGTCGCGGTGACCGGCCGTGCCTGCGTGCCGCTCACCTTCGGCGCGTCGAGCACCGCGGTCATCGGGCCGTCCGTCACCGCACCCCCGACAGCAGTGTCTCGGCGTCCGGGCGGCGCGACTCGTCGATGATCCGCCCGTCGCGCAGGAACACGATGCGGTCGGCGAAGGCGGCATGCCGGGCTTCGTGCGTGACGAGGATGCCGGCGGCTCCGGCATCCACTCGCGCACGCAGCACCTTCAGCACCATCTCGCCCGTGATCGAGTCGAGTGCGCCGGTCGGTTCGTCGGCGAGGATCAGCCGCCGCCCGCCGACGACGGCGCGCGCGATCGCGACGCGCTGCTGCTGACCGCCCGACAGGTCGTCGGGGTACGCGTCCGCCTTGGCTTCGAGCCCCACCGAGGCCAGCGCGTCGCGGCCGGCGCGGCGGGCGACGCGCAGGCGGAAGCCGTCGAGCTCGAGGGGGAGCGTCACGTTTTCCAGCGCCGTGAGCGTCGGGATGAGGTTGAAGTCCTGGAAGACGAAGCCCAGCGACCGCCGCCTCAGCCGGGCGAGCTCCCGCGGCGACTGCTCGCTGAGGTAGGCCCCTTCGATCACGACCTCGCCCGTCGTCGGCATCGCGAGCCCGCCGGCGATCGTGAGCAGGGTCGACTTGCCCGAGCCGGAGGGTCCCATCACGGCGACGAGCTCGCCCGGCTGCACCTCGAAGTCGACGCCCGACAGCGCCGAGACCGCGGTCGCGCCGGTGCCGTACTGCTGCGTCACGCCGACCAGGCGCAGCACCGGAGCCTGCGCTTCGACAGGCTCAGCAACCGGTCGGACGGCGGTCATCGCCCCGCGCCCGTGGCCGTGGGCGTGTCGTCCCGCTTCGCTCGCCCGACGACCGCGGGCTCCTTGGCGGGGCGTCCGCGCTTGGGCTTGTCGGTCGACAGCTCCAGGGTCATGGCGTGATCGGGATGCAGCGCCAGGCGCTGCTCGGAGTGATCCAGCCACCGCACCTCGGCCTCGGCGGCGAAGATCATCGAGTCGACCACGAGCGACCAGGCGAGCTCCTCCGGGCCGTCCGGATTGGCACCGGCGTACTTCGCGCGGTTCAGCTCCTGCAGCTGCGCCAGCGACGCGCGGCGCTGCGTCTGGACGATGTCCGCCACGTCGACCCCCGGCAGAGTCGCCGCCACAGCCAGCTTGATCGCCAGCTCGTCGCGCGTGCCGTGCCCGCGCTGGACCGGCGAGGCCAGCCACGACCTCACCTCGTCGGCCCCGGCATCCGTGATCTCCCAGTAGACGTGACCATGCTCGTCGATGTCGCCCTTCTCGACCAGCCCGTCGCGTTCGAGGCGGTCGAGCGTGTTGTAGATCTGGCCGACGTTGAGCGGCCACGTCGAGCCGGTGCGGCGGTCGAACTCCGCGCGCAGCTGGTAGCCGTAGCACGGCCCTTGATCGAGGATGGCGAGCAGACTCTGACGAACGGACATGGGTTCTCCTTCGGGATGGAGCGTCGGCGCCTCGGCTAGAAGCGCAGCGCGTCGATCACGTTCGAGCGGACGGCGACGAGGGCGGGGATGAATCCGGCGAGGGCGCCGATCGCGACGGCGGCAACGAGACCGATGACGGCGGCACGCATCGGGAACGGCGGGATGTCCTGCATCCCCTGGAACATGTCGAGGACGAACGGAGCCTTGAGGATCGCGACGGCGATCGCGATGCCGACGATGCCGGCGACCGCAGTCGCCACGACCGACTCGAGCATGACCGACGAGAAGATTCGGCTTCCCGTCGCCCCGAAACTGCGCCGCACGCCGATCTCGCGGATGCGCTGGCGCATGGCGACGAGCTGGATGTTGACGAGCCCGAGGCCACCCAGCAGCAGCACGAGCCCCGCGATCCCGCCGGTGACCAGCTCGAACGTCTGGGCGTACTGGGCCTGATCCGGTCGCGACGCCCAGTCGGTGCGGCTCACCATGACGTCGATTCCGTCGAGACCCGCGCGGAGGTCGGCGGCGAGCGCCGGGCCGATATCCGCCGCCATGTCTTCGGGCACCCACGCCTCCCACATGACCGCCATGTCGGGAGGAAGGATGCCGCGGCGCTCGGTGTAGTCGCCGAACAGCATCGTCACGTGCTTGTCCTCGTCGCCGATGTACTCCCGCGGCGTCACGCCGACCACGGTGTACGACCCGCCCACGTCGCCCTGGAGCTGCAGCGCGAAGCCCGTGGCGAGCGCAGGGCTGCCGTACACGTTCCACAGCGCCTCGGTGATGACGACCGGGGGAGAGGCGAGGTCGGCGTCAGCCTCGGTGAACCAGCGCCCCTCGAGGAGCGGCGTGCGGTGGATCACCGGATAGGCCGGGTCGACGAGACGCGTCGACACCTGTCGCACCTGCTCCGGAGTCTGGACCGGGAGCATGACGGGATCGACGATCCGCGTGAAATGAGAGAACTCGTATCTCTCGACCACCCGGTCGACGTGCGCCCCGAACTCCTCCCAGTCCATCGGCGCGCCGTCGGTGCTGTTCGCCATGAACTGGATCGTCGCCGGGCGCCCGCCGAACCGGTCGGACTGCTCCGTCATCTGCTGCTGCTGGTACTCGCTGAGCGCGACCACCGCGGTGATCGCCCCGACCGACACCGCGATGCCGATGAGGCTCAGCAGCACGCGCAGCTTGTGATGACGGATCTCGGACCACGCCTCGCCCAGCGCGCCGACCAGGCCGCTCACGACGCCACCTCGAGGGGGTCGGCCGCCTTGGCGGCGGGCTGGGGCTCGGCGCCGTCGGGCTCGGTGTCGGCGACGGCATCAGGCTCGGCGTCGGGGACGGGAGCCGGATCAGCGTGGCCGCCGGAATCGGGCTCGGTGTCCGCGACGGGGTCAGGTCCGGGGCCGTCGGGCACCGGCTCGGCGCTGCCCGGGACCGGCACCTCCTCGACGCTGGCGGCGAGCCCCGACGCGTCTGCCGCGGCCGCGTTGGCGGGCACGTCGAGCGCGAAGGCGGTGAGCACGCCGGCGTCCAGGCGGTAGTGGCGGCGGGCGCGGGCGGCGACGTTCAGGTCGTGGGTGATCGTGACCAGCGCAGCGTCGGCCTCGGAGGCGATCTCGTCGAGCAGAGACATCACGGATGCCCCGGTCTCGACGTCGAGCGCGCCCGTGGGCTCGTCCGCCAGGATGAGCGCCGGCCGGCGCACAAGTGCCCGTGCGATGGCGACGCGCTGCTGCTCGCCGCCGGAGAGCTGCTCCGGGGTGGACTCGATGCGGTGGCCGAGTCCGACGCGCTCGAGCATGCGGGTCGCCGCCGTGCGGCGCGTCCAGAAGTCGCGTCCGCGGGCGTACCCGAGCGGCATCATCACGTTCTCGAGCGCGGTACGCCCGGCGAGCAGGTTGAACTGCTGGAAGACGAAACCGACGTTGCGTCCGCGCAGCCGGTCGAGCCGGGCCTTGCGCATGCGCCGCACCGGCTCGCCGCGGAACGCGACACTGCCCTCCGAGGGGGCGTCGAGCATGCCCATCAGGTTGAGCAGGGTGGACTTGCCCGAGCCGCTGCGTCCGACGATGGCCACGTGATCGCCCGCCGCGATCTCGAGGTCGATGCCGCGGAGGATGTCGAGGCGCGTGTCGTCGGGCAGGATCACATGCTTGGCGACCCCCTCGAGCCGGACGAGGCTCACCAGTTCCATCCCTGCGGCTCGCAGTACTCGCCGCCCATGCCGTCGTCATAGCAGACCGGTTCGTCGTCGGCGGCGATCCCGGGAACGTACTGGCGCACCTCCTCGCCCTCCTGCAGGCCGCTCGTGACTTCGACGATGGTGCCGTCGTTCACGCCGAGCGCGACATCCCGCTCCTCCATTTCGCCCGCGCCGGCATCCACCCACACGACTCCGGTGCCGTCCCCGCCCTTCACCGCGGTCGTCGGGACGACCAGCACGTCCGACACGGTGCCGAGGTCGATGTCGAGCTGCGTCTGGAGTCCCGCGAACACCGTCTGGTCGCCGGGTACCGCGCACGTCACGGTCGTGGTGCCGTCCTCGGCGACCTCGACCCTCAGCCCGGTGCAGGTGAACGGCGCGGGGCCGCCCTGGATCGTCACCGACCCCTCGGCGGGCGCTCCTTGCAGGCGGTACAGCTGCACCGGCTCGACCGTGGCCTGCACGTGATAGCGCGCCGGCGTCAGCTTCGCCAGCTCACCCCCGATCGACGCGGGCTGACCCTTGACGACGGCGAGCTCGCTCACATCTCCCGCCTCGGCCGCGACGACGTCGACGTTCTTCACGGGGTCGGCCTGCTTGATGGTGAACAGCTTCTGTCCGGCGACGACCGCCTGGCCGTTGGCGACATGCACGGCGGTGACCGTCCCGTCGATCTCGGAGCGGAGCGGGTAGGCGGCATCCCGCGCGATCGTTCCCGGCAGGCTCAGCGCATTGGCGACCTCGGCGCGCTCCACGGCCACCACGGGATCGGCGATCTGCGCGGAGGGGCTGACGGCGGCGGCCGGTGCGGCATCCGGGAAGAACGCGATCTTCACGAGGGCGGCTGCTGCCGCCCCGAGGATGACCACCATCAGGATCGGGAAGATCCATCGCCGCCAGACAACCATGTCGTACCTTTCGGTCAGGGCATACCCAGTATGTAGTCACCGAGTATATGCATACCCGGAATGCAATGACATCGACGGGTTTCCCGCGCGTCGCGCGGCGGGGACGACTCCACACCCAGCGCACACCAAGGTCACGGGTGGATAACATAGGCAGGTATGCCTGGGGCCATGCGCCCGGGCAGCGTCGGCGGCGTTGCAGCCGCACCCCGAAGCTTGAAGATGGAGACACTCCGTGGCCAACCCCCTCGAGAAACTGCTTCGCGCCGGTGAGGGTCGCATCCTCCGGCGGCTCCAGCAGGTCGTGAAGGCCGTCGGCGCCCTGGAAGAGGACTACGAGCACCTCACCGACGAAGAGCTCCGGGGCGAGACCGCCGAGCTGCGGGCCCGCTATCAGGCCGGCGAGACACTCGACCAGCTCATGCCCGAGGCGTTCGCCGCGGTCCGCGAGGCGGCCAAGCGCACACTGGGCCAGCGCGCCTACGACGTGCAGATCATGGGCGGCGCGGCCCTGCACCTCGGCAACATCGCCGAGATGAAGACCGGTGAGGGCAAGACGCTCACCGGCGCCTTCCCCGTCTACCTCAACGCGATCGCGGGCCAGGGCGTCCACGTCATCACCGTCAACGACTATCTCGCGTCGTACCAGTCCGAGCTCATGGGCCGCATCTATCGCGCGCTCGGCATGACCACCGGCACGATCGTCGCCGGGCAGACGCCCGAAGTGCGGCGTGAGCAGTACAACTCCGACATCACGTACGGCACGAACAACGAGTTCGGCTTCGACTACCTGCGCGACAACATGGCGTGGCGCAAGGAAGACCTCGTGCAGCGCGGCCACTTCTACGCGATCGTCGACGAGGTCGACTCGATCCTCATCGACGAGGCCCGCACCCCGCTCATCATCTCGGGTCCGTCGTCGGGCGAGGCGAACCGCTGGTTCGTCGAGTTCGCGAAGATCGCCAAGACCCTCGAGGCGGGCGTCGACTACGAGGTCGACGAGAAGAAGCGCACCATCGGCGTCCTCGAGCCCGGCATCGAGAAGGTCGAGGACTACCTCGGCATCGACAACCTCTACGAGTCGGCGAACACCCCGCTCATCTCGTTCCTGAACAACTCGATCAAGGCGCTCGCGCTCTTCAAGCGCGACACCGACTACGTCGTGATGAACGACGAGGTCATGATCGTCGACGAGCACACCGGCCGCATCCTGGTCGGCCGCCGCTACAACGAGGGCATCCACCAGGCGATCGAGGCCAAGGAGGCCGTGCCGGTCAAGGCCGAGAACCAGACGCTCGCCACGGTCACGCTGCAGAACTACTTCCGCCTGTACGACAAGCTCGCCGGCATGACCGGTACCGCCGAGACCGAGGCGGCCGAGTTCATGTCGACGTACCAGCTGGGCGTCGTGCCGATCCCGACGAACAAGCCGATGATCCGCAAGGATCAGGCCGACCTCGTCTACAAGAACGAGACGGCGAAGTTCGCCCAGGTCGTCGAAGACATCGCGCGCCGCCACGAGTCCGGCCAGCCGGTGCTGGTCGGCACCGTGAGCGTCGAGAAGAGCGAGTACCTGTCGCGCCTGCTCGCGAAGAAGGGCATCAAGCACGAGGTCCTGAACGCGAAGAACCACGCGCGCGAGGCCGAGATCGTCGCCCGCGCCGGGCGCCTGGGCTCCGTGACGGTCGCGACCAACATGGCCGGCCGCGGCACCGACATCATGCTCGGCGGAAACGCCGAGTTCCTGGCGGTGCAGGAGCTCAAGGCCAAGGGGCTGGACCCGGAGGAGACCCCGGAGGAGTACGAGGCCGCGTGGGGCTCGGTCTACGAGGCGACCCGCGACCTCGTGGCATCCGAGGCCACCAAGGTCGTAGAGGCTGGCGGCCTCTACGTGCTCGGCACCGAGCGCCATGAGTCGCGCCGCATCGACAACCAGCTGCGCGGTCGCTCCGGCCGTCAGGGCGACCCGGGCGAGAGCCGCTTCTACCTGTCGCTGACGGACGACCTCATGCGGCTGTTCCAGTCGGGCGCCGCCGAGGCGATCATCGCCCGCACGAACTTCCCCGACGACGTCGCGATCGAGTCGGGCATGGTGACGCGAGCGATCAAGTCCGCGCAGAGTCAGGTCGAGGCGCGCAACGCCGAGATCCGCAAGAACGTCCTCAAGTACGACGACGTCCTCAACCGGCAGCGCGAGGCGATCTACTCCGACCGCCGCCACATCCTGCAGGGCGACGACATCGCCGACCGCGTGCAGCATTTCATCGAAGACGCGATCAACACCGTCATCGACGACCACACCGGGTCGGGTCACAGCGAGAACTGGGACTTCGACGCGCTGTGGACCGAGCTGAAGACGCTCTACCCGGTCGGTGTGACGATCGACGAGGTGGTCGCCGAGGCAGCGGGACGCAAGGGCGGCATCACCGCCGAAGGACTCAAGCGCGAGATCCTCTCCGACGCGCGCATCGCGTACGAGAATCGCCAGACGACCCTCGGCGAGGCGGCGACGCGGGAGCTCGAGCGCCGCGTGGTGCTGCAGGTGCTCGACCGCCGCTGGCGCGACCACCTGTACGAGATGGACTACCTCAAGGACGGCATCGGCCTGCGCGCCATGGCCCAGCGCGACCCGCTGATCGAATACCAGCGCGAGGGCTACCAGATGTTCCAGGCCATGATGGGGCAGATCAAGGAGGAGTCGGTCGGCTACCTCTACAACCTCGAGGTCGAGGTGCGCCGTCAGGGCGAAGCCGGCGCCGAGCAGGTCACCCAGGTCGAGGCGAAGGGCCTCGGCGCGCAGCCCGTCGAGAGCCAGCGGCTGCAGTACACCGCGGCGAACGACGCCGGCGAGGTCGAGGTGCGCAACGACCGCGGGCAGGTGGAGCAGGCGGCGACGCGGCTGCGTCAGGCCGCTGCGGCCGCTGCCGCCACGCCGGCGCAGCAGCAGGCCCCCGCGGCCGAGCCGCAGCGCGGCGCCTTCGGCCAGCGCACGGAAGCCGACGCTCCGGCGGCGCAGCAGGCTCCGCTGAACCGCGCCCAGCGCCGCGCCGCCGAGCAGCGCAAGAAGTAAGGGAGGATGCCTCGGCACGGCGTACGACGTCGAGCCGAGGCATCCCGTCTCCACGACCGGCCTCGTCGACGTCGGCCGCGCTTCGACGCCGGCTCGCGGCATCCACGCCTCCAGATCAGGTGATTTCGCGGAGGTAGGACGATTTCGCGCAGATCGTCCTACGCCGGTGAGATCACCTGATCTCGCGACCGCCTGGGTCGCGAGCCACGGGGCGTTCATTGGCCCTCGCCGGCCGCGGATATCCTGAAGCGATGAGTCCCCTCCGCACCCTCGATCAGTCGAGCAAGCTCCAGAACGTTCTCTATGAGATCCGTGGGCAGGCACTGGCCGAGGCCGACCGGTTGGAGGACGAGGGCTACACGATCCTCAAGCTCAACACCGGCAATCCGGCGGTGTTCGGCTTCGAGGCGCCGTTCCAGATCGTGCGCGACATGATCGAGGCGGTCCCGCACGCGCACGGCTACAGCGACAGCAAGGGCATCATGTCGGCCCGGCGCGCCGTCGTCTCTCGGTACGAGCAGGTGGCCGGCTTCCCGCAGTTCGACCCCGACGACGTGTACCTGGGCAACGGCGTCTCCGAGCTCATCACGATGACGATGCAGGCGCTGCTCGACGAGGGCGACGAGGTCCTCATCCCGGCGCCCGACTACCCGCTGTGGACCGCGATGACGAGCCTCGCGGGCGGCACGCCGGTGCACTACCGCTGCGACCCCGACGACGACTGGCAGCCCGATCTCGAGGACATCCGCGCGAAGGTGACGCCGCGCACCAAGGCGATCGTCGTGATCAACCCCAACAATCCCACGGGCGCGGTGTACACGCGCGAGGTGCTCCAGGGCATCGTCGAGATCGCGCGCGAGCACTCGCTGCTGCTCCTCTCGGACGAGATCTACGACCGGATCCTCTTCGACGACGCCCAGCACATCCCGCTCGCGACGCTCGCGCCCGACCTGCTGTGCCTGACCTTCAACGGCCTCTCGAAGACCTATCGGGTCGCGGGCTATCGGTCGGGCTGGCTTGTGATCACCGGGCCGAAGCGCCACGCCGCGGGCTTCCTCGAGGGCATCCAGCTGCTCGCCTCGACACGGCTGTGCCCGAACGTGCCCGCGCAGCACGCGGTGCAGGCGGCCTTGTCGGGGGTGCAGTCGATCGACGCGCTCATCGCCCCCGATGGCCGGCTCCACGAGCAGCGGGATGCCGCGTGGGAAGGCCTCGAGCGCATCCCCGGCGTGACCTGCTCCAAGCCGAAGGGCGCGCTCTACGCCTTCCCGCGACTCGATCCGAACGTCTACGAGATCCGCGACGACGCCAGGCTCGTCTACGACTTCCTCGTCGCCGAGCACGTGCTGCTCGTCCAGGGGACCGGCTTCAACTGGCCGACTCCCGACCACCTGCGCATCGTCACGCTGCCGGAGGCTCGCGTGCTCTCGGAGGCGATCGAGCGGCTCGGCAACTTCCTGTCGTCCTACAAGCAGTGAGGATGGGGTCGGCTCGGCGAGCGGACCCGCAGATGAGCAGGGGAGAGGATGCCGCGGGCCGCGGCGTCCGTCAAGAGCCTCGCCGACAGCCGGCCGCCGACATACCGTCGCAGCATGTCCATCGAACTGAACCAGCCGGCGCTGCGCCACGCGCGAGCGCTCATCCGGGACGGCAAGGTCGTTCGCGACGAACGCGACGATTGGTCGGAAGCGGCACCCACAGCCGAGGAGGAGAACTCGTTCATCGAGCGAGAAGGATGGACCCAGTACTCCCACTGGCATCTCGGGGTCGACCGACGAGAGAACGATGAGACCAAGAAGGCGTACTCGTTCCCCTTCGGCGACTTCACGCGCGTGCATCGATCGGGCGTGATCTCGGCCGAGAGCCGCGCCGGCCAATACGACCACTATGAGATCCGCGACGCGCTGCGGTCGCTCCTCGAGCTCATCGACAAGGACAAGGGGGACTGACGGCGGGGCCGGCCGCATCGTCGAGGCCGGCTCCGCCGCCGGGTCAGCTGCCGCGTCGTCCGCGGCGGAGGGTGCGCGGTCTCAGAGGAGCGCGAGGGATGTCGCGCGCCAGCGCCCGTCCATGCCCTCGATCCGCACCGCGAGGGCTCGCGTGCGCGCGGGACCCCGCACGACGACGACCGCTTCGATGATGCCGTCGGCGGGCGAGGACTCGTGCACCGACAGGATCGTGTGCACCGGTCGCTTGGCCGCGACGCCGCGCGCGCTGCGCGCTCTCGCCGCCAGGTTCGCTCGCGCGACGAGCTTGCGGTACGCGTCCTCGGTGAGCCAGCGCGCCAGCTGATCGACTTCGCGTACTCCGGCGAACACCTCGAGCACGCCGACGGTGAGGTTGCGCAGAAATGGCTCCGGTACGGGGAGCGCTGTGGAGGGCGTCCGCTGCGGCGCGAAGAACTCCGCGAGCTGCGTACTGCGGAACGCGTGGGGTGCGCGGGCGGTGCCCGCGGGCATCGTTGCCATGGGTTCCTATCTCGACAGGGGGGATGTCTTCCGCACAGTAGAACACACGGCGAACTCACAGGAAAATCGGCACGGCGCACCTGTGGATAACTCACCGGGCGATTCCGTGGCCTGCCCTACTCTCACTGAGTGCGCTGGGACCGATTCTTCGACGACCTCGAGGATCAGCTCGCGTCCGAATGGGAGGCCGAGCGCGCCGCCCTCGACACGGAGGCCGAGCGCCTGCGGCTCTCGCGCGTGCAGCTCGCCGAGCGGCTGACCCTGCTCACGGCACGTGACGCGCCCGCCCCTGCCGTGGCGTCGTTCGACCTCGCGGACGGCGCGACCGTGCGCGCCGTGGTCACGGGAGTGGGTGCGGACTGGGTGGGGCTCGCGCTGGCGGAGGGGCCCGGCGGCGCGGTGATCGTGCCGTTCTCGGCGATCTCGTCGATCGGGATGCCGCATGCCGATCTGCTGCGCACCGCACGACCGGCGCCGCCTCGATCCCCGCTGGCCGACCGGCTGACCTTCGGGTTCGTGCTGCGCGACCTCGTACGGCGCCGTGCGGGAGTGGCCGTGCACCTCGTGTCGGGGCGACTGCTCACCGGCACGATCGACCGCGCCGGCGCCGACCACCTGGACCTGGCGCTGCACGAGGCCGGGGCGCCACGGCGGAGCGACGCCGTCGCGGGCTACCGCCTAGTGCCGTTCGGTTCGATCGCCTGGATCCGGGCGGACGAGGCGCCCTCGCTGCCCTGACCGGCCCACCGGGTCGCCCGCGGGCAGCGTCGGCGGCCACACGGGGAGGTGAGTCGGCTCAGTCCTGCTTGCGGACGAAGCCGCTGCCCCACAGTTCCGGGAAGCTGGCGGTCTGCGACTGCCGCCACAGCGCCATCCGCCGCGCCTCCTCCGCCTGCTCGTCGAGGTATTCGCCCACGCTCGCCGCTTCCACGCGCCAGCGCGCGGGAGCGCCCACCCGAAGGCCGCGCAGGCGACCCTCGAGCACGAGTGCCATGACCTCGTCGACGGAGACGCCGAGCACCTCGCCCACCTGAGCGGGGGCGAGCAGACGCACGTTCGACGTCGGGTCATCGGACATGCCCCCATTATGGACCCGCCCCCCTGAGGAGGATCCGGGGCCCGGCGCCCTGTGGATAACGGCCGACGTCGTCTGGCCGAGTCGAGGACGATGGACCCATGACGGCCCACAGCGACCCTGTCCGAACCCCGCGACGCGCCTTCTGGGGCGACGCGCGCTTCTTCCTCGGCGTGCTTCTCGTGGCGGCATCCGTCATCGGCGTGTGGCTCGTGGTCTCAGCCGCGCGGCAGACGGTGCCGGTGTACGCGGCCGCCCACACGATCGTGCCCGGCGAGGCGATCGGTGCGGGCGACTTCACGGTGGTCGACGTCGCGCTCGGGCCGCTGGCGGGCACCTACCTCACCGCCCACGACCTGGATGGGTCGCAGGTCGCCACGCGCACGATCGAGGCGGGCGAGCTGGTGCCGGCGGCATCCGTCGGCGATCCGGCCGACGCACGTACTACGAGCGTCGTCGTCCGCAGCGCCGTCGATGTGCCGGCGTCGGTCGAGGCGGGCACCGTCGTCGAGCTGTGGTCCGCTCCGCTCCTCGAGCAGGGTGCGTACGACGAGCCGCGGATCCTGGTCGCGGACGCGACCGTGGTGTCGGTGACGCGCGACGACTCGATGATGGGGGGCGGTGCTGCCGCCCTCGAACTGGTCATCCCCCGGGGGGACGTGCCGGCGACGCTCGCCGCGATGTCCGACGAGTCGGCCCTCTCGATCGTGCCGACGATGGGCGCCGGCTCGTGAGAGTCGTCGTGGCCGTGGATGACGCGGCGCTGCTCGTCGAGG
The DNA here is from genome assembly GCF_010634885.1 of Microbacterium sp. B35-04. Lineage (NCBI taxonomy): Bacteria > Bacillati > Actinomycetota > Actinomycetes > Micrococcales > Microbacteriaceae > Microbacterium > Microbacterium sp. B35-04. Next base: position 85,303 of record NZ_MWLP01000085.1, read on the forward strand.
GACTGCGCCGCGAGGGCATCGACGTGATCGCGGTGGTCACGGCCGGCGCGCCCGCCCTCGCCGCGGCGGACGGGATGCTGGGCACCGACGCCGAGACGCTGCTGCGAGCCCTCGCCGACGCTGACGCCCTGGTCGTCTCGGTGTCGCGCGCGACCATGTCGCCGACCGTCGTCGCCCTCTGCGACCGTGCGGGCACACGCGTCGTGCCGCTGGTCGACGATGCGGCGGGGGAGCGCGTCGCGGCGGCGTGCGGGCTGGAAGCGCCGCTGAGCCGGCACATCGAGCCGTGGCGCATCGCCGAGGCGCTCTCCGCCGCTCCGGCTGCGTCGGCGCCCTCGCCCGCACCCCGCCCGCAGCCGCGCGTGATCGCCGTCTGGGGAGCGGCCGGTGCTCCCGGGCGCTCCACGGTCGCCACCGAGCTCGCCGTCGAGCTCGCGCGCGGAGGCCGCCACGTGGCGCTGGTCGACGCCGACACGCACGCGCCGTCGCTCGCTCTCACACTGGGCCTCGCCGACGAGGGGCCCGGATTCGCCGCGGCCTGCCGGCAGGCCGAGCTCGGCGGCCTCGACGCCCGCGAGCTCACCCGCATCGCGGTGCCGCTCGGTCGCACCGGTGTCGACGTCCTCACCGGCATCAACAGGCCGTCGCGCTGGCCCGAGCTGAGCGATCGGCGCGTGGCCGCGGCGCTCGCCGCCTGCCGCGAATGGGCCGACTACACCGTGGTCGACGTCGCGTCGTCGCTGGAGCGCGACGAAGAGATCGTGAGCGACCTCGACGGTCCACGGCGAAACGCGGCCACCCTCGCCGCACTGCGCAGCGCCGATCTCGTCGTCGCCGTCGTTGCCGCCGATCCCGTCGGCATCGCGCGCTTCCTCCGTGGTCACGCCGACCTGCGGGCGACGATCGGCGCCACGCCCGTGGCGGTCGTCGCGAACCGCCTCCGTCCCGGCACGCTGGGCATCGACGCCCGCGGGCAGGTGCGCCGCACCCTTGATCGGTTCGGCGGCATCGAAGACGTCTGGTTCCTCCCGCAGGATCCCAGATCGACGGATGCCGCGATCCTCGCGTCGCTCCCGATCGCCGAGGTGGCGCCGCGCTCGCCGCTCACCCTGGCGCTGCGTCGCTTCGTCGGCGAGGCGGTCGTGCCCGCGCCCGAGCCGCAGCGGGCGGCGAGCAACGGCCGCCGCGGCGTCGGCAGTGGGCGCGGCCGTCGCGCCGCGCGCCCGGGCGCCGACGAGGTCGCTCGCGTCGGCGCGCCGGTGGGGTGAGCCCGGCGCTCTAGGCTGGATGGGTGTCGACCCTCAGCGATCTCGTCTACGCCCAGGGCCGCTCCAGCGAAGAAGACGTGGAGTGGCTGCACCGTCTCGCGGGGGATGGTCAGCTCCTCGCCGATCTGGCCTTCGCCGACATCGTGCTCTGGGTGCCGACATCCGACGACTCGTTCGTCGCCGTGGCCCACACGCGGCCGGGGGGCGCGGCCACTCTCTTCTACCGCGACATCGTCGGCGACCGCGTGCGGCCGCAGTGGCGCACGCAGGTGCGCGAGGCGTTCCAGTCCGGCGGCATCGTCGACTCCTCTTCGCCCGACTGGTTCGAAGAGACGCCGACGCGGGTGCGCGCCGTTCCCGTCACACGCAAGCGCGGCACGGCCGCGACGGTGATCGGGGTGCTCACCCGGCACACGAACCTCGGCGAGGCGCGCATCCCCTCACGCCAGCAGATCACCTTCAACGACTGCGCGGACGACCTCTTCGGAATGATCGCGTCGGGCGACTTCCCCGACCTCGCCGCGCCCACCTCGCCGCGCCGCGGCGCCCCTCGCGCATCCGACGGCCTGGTGCGGCTCGACGTGGACGGCATCACGACGTTCGCGAGCCCCAACGCGCTGTCGGCTTTCAACCGACTCGGGTTCGACGATGAGCTCGAGGGGGAGTCGCTCGTCGAGGTCGTCACCGCCATCCTGCCGACGAAGCGCCAGTTCGACGAGTCGCTGCCGGTGGTCGTCACCGGGCGCGCCCCCTGGCGCGCCGACCTCGAGGCGCGGGGCGTGACGGTGTCGCTGCGCACCATCCCGCTACGCGATCACGGCACGCGCATCGGCGCCATCGTGCTGTGCCGCGATGTGACGGAGATCCGCCACCAGGAGCAGGAGCTCATCACCAAGGACGCCACGATCCGCGAGATCCACCACCGCGTCAAGAACAACCTGCAGACCGTCGCGTCGCTGCTGCGCATCCAGGCGCGGCGCTCGCACAGCGAGGAGGCGCGCGAGGCGCTCACGCAGGCGATGCGCCGCGTATCGGCCATCGCCGTCGTGCACGACACCCTGTCCGAGGGACTGGCGCAGAACGTCGACTTCGACGAGGTGTTCGCGCGCGTGCTGAAGCTCGTCGCCGAGGTTGCGGCGGCTCCCAACACCCGTGCGCGCACGCACTCGTCGGGACGCTTCGGCACGCTTCCGAGCGAGTACGCCACGCCCCTGGCGCTCGCTCTCACCGAGCTCGTCACCAATGCGGTCGAGCACGGGCTGGCCGGTCAGGAGGGCGACGTCGAGATCATCGCCGAACGCGGCGACGAGCGGCTCGAGGTGCGCGTGCGCGACACGGGCTCGGGACTGCCGGAAGGCCAGGTCGGCCGCGGTCTGGGCACGCAGATCGTGCGCACGCTCATCCAGGGTGAGCTCGGCGGCACGATCGACTGGCACACGATCATGGGCAGCGGCACCGAAGTGACGATCGACATTCCGCTGCGCTACATCGACCGCACTCCCGGCTGAGCACGAGAGAAGCGGATGCCGCGGCGCCCTGTGGCGCCGCGTTCGGCGAGGCCGCGGCCCGCCGCCGCCAAGGTCCGCGTGTGCTCGCCCGGCGTAGCCACGGCCCCGGCGTGTGCCTCGCCCGGCGGTCGCCCGGGCCCCCGGCGTCCGTAGATTCTGGCTCGTTCTCACCGAGCCGGGGGATTCGCGGCGAGACCGGGGACATCGCGCTCGGTATCGACGGGAATCTCCTGGCTCGCCGAAGCAGCGGCCCTGGCGTCCGGAGCGAGGAGGCTCCGCGCGCGCAGGCCGCACACGCGACGACACCCGGGCGCCGAGGCGGCCGGGTGTCGTCGTGAAAATGCGTCAGGAGGCGCGGCGGGCGCGAGCCGCGCGGCGCTTCAGGGCGCGGCGCTCGTCCTCGGAGAGGCCTCCCCATACGCCCGAGTCCTGTCCGGTCTCGAGGGCGTACTGCAGGCAGATCTCGGTGACTGTGCATCGAGCACACACCGACTTGGCCTTCTCGATCTGATCGACGGCCGGACCGGTGTTCCCAACGGGGAAGAACAGTTCGGGGTCGACGGTCAGGCAGGCGGCCTTGTCGCGCCAGTCCATGGTGGTGCTCCTTGTAACAGAGGGGTGGGATTCGGGTTCGGTTCGGGTCCGATACCCTGTGGGATGTGCGAGATTGACTCGCCCCACGTCGCTGTGGGAGCACACGGCTTCACCAATCGTCCCATAGCGGTTTACCTGAATCAAGGGTTGATCGGCGGGTTTGTGTAGGACTTGCTGAGTGTTCCCCCTGTGGTGTGGAGGGTTCGCACAAACCACTGGCCGGCGTGAGAGGAAGTCGACGGAGAATGCGGACAAACGTGTCCGGAAAGATCGCCGCGGTGCTGGTCGGGCTCGAGGGACTGGGCCTGATGGCGCTCACGGTGCGCGAGGTCGTCGCCATCGCGGCGGGCGATACCGGATCGATCGAGAGTGCGATCGCGCTCGCCGTGCTGACGCTCGTGGGCGCCGCGGCCGTGCTGGCCTTCGCCCTGGCCATCTGGCGCGGCCAGTCCTGGGGGCGTTCCGGCGGCATCGTCACCCAGCTGCTGATCCTGGCGGTCGCCTTCGGTGCAGCCACCGGCAGCTTCGCCGATCCGTCGATCGCCTGGGCGCTCGCCATCCCGGCGCTCATCGTGCTGGTGCTGCTCGTGCTGGCAGTGCGCGACGCCGGACGTGCGGCACGACGGCAGGACAGTCGCGAGACCGACGGCGATGCGCCGGGTGCGGCATCCCGCTGATCCCGTCTCTGCACCGACGGCTCGGCCGCCGTCACGGAGCGTGAGCCGTCAGACGCCGAGCAGTGCGCGGACGCGCGCCACGTGACCGGTCGCGCGCACGTTGTACAGCGCGTGTGCGATGCGCCCCTTCTCGTCGATGACGAAGGTGGACCGGATGACGCCCATGAAGGTCTTGCCGTAGTTGACCTTCTCGCCCCACACGGCGTACTTCTCGTGCACCTTGTGGTCGGGGTCGCTCAAGAGGTCGTAGGTCAGGCCGTCGCGCTCGCGGAATCGCCGGAGCTTCTCGGGCTGGTCGCGCGAGATGCCGAAGATCGTGTAGCCGGCGGCCTGCAGCGGCGCGAGGCTGTCGCGGAAGTCGCACGCCTCCTTCGTGCACCCGGGCGTCATCGCCTCGGGATAGAAGAAGAGGATCACCGGCCCACCCCGGAGGTCCTTCAGCGTCACGGCCCGCTCATCCTGATCGACGAGGGTGAAGGCGGGCGCGAGGGAGCCGGGTTCGAGGCGCGTCGTGGTCACGCTTCCACTCTAGGCGCGGGCTCGCCGACGAACCGCTGAGCCAGGCAGGGCCGGCCGGGTATGTGTCCGGGCGGCGGATTATGAGCCGGACTTGTGGGACTTTTCGGCGAACGTCTCGAGGAGTCGCTGCAGCGAGTCCAGGCGTGCCGGCCCGCCGGGGCCGAGCCGCCCCTCTTCGACCGCCTCGACGATGGCGCAGTCGGGAGCGTCGGGCAGGTGCGTGCAGCCGCGAGGGCACTCCTCGGCGACCTCGGCGAGGTCGGTGAACGCACGCAGGATGTTGGTGGGGTCGACGTGGCCGAGGCCGAACGAGCGGACCCCGGGGGTGTCGATCACCCAGCCGTTGCCGCCGTCGCCCCGGTAGCGCAGCGACACCGTCGAGCTCGAGGTGTGACGACCCCGCCCGGTCACCACGTTCACGTGGCCGGTCGCCCGCCGTGCGTCCGGCACGAGGGCGTTCACGAGCGTCGACTTGCCGACGCCCGAGTGCCCGACGAACACGGTCGAGTGCCCCTCGAGCGCTGCGCCGATCCGACCGAGGGGCATTTCGTCGCGCCCGCTGGTGAACACCACCAGGTCGAGCCCGTCGAAGTGCGCGAGAAACGCCGCGGGGTCGGCGAGGTCGGTCTTCGTCACGACGAGGAGGGGACGGATGCCGGCATCCAGTGCCGCAACGAGGTACCGGTCGACGAGCCGCGGTCGGGGTTCGGGGTCGGCAGCGGCGACCACGACGAGCATCTGGTCGGCGTTGGCGACGACGACGCGCTCCACCTGGTCGGTGTCGTCGGCGCTGCGCCGCAGCAGCGACGTGCGCTCCTCGATGCCGACGATGCGGGCGAGGGTGCCTTCGTCGCCGGTCGCGTCGCCCACGACGCGGGCGCGGTCGCCATTGACGATCGGGGTCTTGCGCAGCTCTCGCGCACGCACGGCGAGCACCGTGCGCTCCTCGGGCAGGTCTTCGTCGAGGAGAACCGTGTAGCGGCCGCGGTCGACGCCGAGCACGCGGGCGATCTGGGCGTCGCTGTGCGCCGGCCGCCGCTTCGTGCGGGGGCGGTTCGCCTTGGGGTTGGGCCGCATCCGGATGTCGGCCTCGTCGAACTCGGAATCGTCGTCGTCGTCGAGGTCGTCGAGCCAGCTCATTCCGTCGTCCTGGGTCGCTTCACCGTGTCATCCCGATCGCTCCGCCACCGACTCCGCTGCCGCTCACGAGGCGCGCATCGTCTCCTCGGACACGCCGTCCGCATGCTCGCCGTCGAGCATGCGCTGCCAGATCTGCGGGAACTCGGGCATGGTCTTTGCCGTGGTGCCGATGTCGTCCACCTCGACGCCGGGCACGGCGAGCCCGATGAGGGCACCGGTCGTCGCCATGCGGTGGTCATGCGAGGCGTGCCACACACCGCCGTGCAACGGCCGCGGCACGATGCGGATGCCGTCGGGCAGCTCTTCCGCCTCGCCGCCGAGGCCGCGCAGTTCAGCGACCAGCGCCGCGATCCTGTCGGTCTCGTGCCCGCGGATGTGGCCGATGCCGTGGAGGGTCGAGGGCGACTCGGCGAAGGCGGCCAGCGCGAAGATCGTGGGGGTGAGCTCGCCCGCGGCCGACAGGTCGAGGTCGACGCCCTGGATGCCCGTGCTCCCGGTGACGGTGAGTGCGCCGCCGCGGCGGACGGCGCGGGCGCCCATCAGCGACAGTATCTCGGTGAGCATGGCGCCCGGCTGCGTCGAGTGGGCCGGCCATCCGGTGACGGAGATCGATCCGCCGACGATCATCGCCGCGGCGAGGAATGGCGCCGCGTTGGACAGGTCGGGTTCGATCGCGACATCCTTGCCGCGGATCGCGCCTGCCGGCACGATCCATTCGCCGACGCCCGGACGCTCGACGTGCACGCCGCGGTGGGCGAGTGCTTCGACCGTCATGTCGATGTGCGGGATGCTCGGAAGCCGCGCGCCGGCGTGGCGGAGCTGCAGGCCGACGTCGAATCGCGGGGCGGCGAGCAGCAGGCCCGACACGAACTGGCTCGAGGCGCTGGCGTCGATCGTGACCTCGCCGCCGCGGACGTGACCGTGCCCGCGGATGCTGAACGGCAGGGACCAGTGGCCACCGTCGTCGATGTCGACGCCGACGTCGCGCAGCGCCGTGATCATCGCGCCCATCGGGCGGTGCAGGGCGCTCTCGTGCGCCGTGACGGTGACGTCGCCGCGGGCGAACCCGCCGAGCCCGGCGACGAAGCGCATGACGGTGCCGGCTTGTCCGCAGTTCACCTCGGTGCCGCCGCGCAGCGGCCACACCGGCGTCACCTCGATGTCGTCGCCGTACAGTCCGGCGCCGGGGACGAGCTCGATGCCGACGCCGAGCGAGCGCAGGGCGTCGATCATGCGCGCCGAGTCGTCGGAGTGCAACGGCGCGATCAGGCGGCTCGGAGCGTCGGCGAGTGCGGCGAGGATGAGCTCGCGATTCGTCAGGGATTTCGAGCCGGGGACGGTCACCGTCGCATGCAGCGGACCGTCCGCGACGGGGGCGTGCCAATGGCCGCGCTCGATCGGCGCGGAGGTCGGGGAATACGCGTCGGCTGTCATCGGGTTCTACCCTACTGAACGGCTCCGATACGACGCGTAATGCAGGTCGACACGGGCCGCGAGCCACTCACCGAATGGAGCTGGATGTTCGCCACTCTCGACCGCCTCGACCTCGAGGCGCCGCCGTTGCACAGCGGGCCCGTCGCGCCGGGCCCCGGCGGCCTGGAGGCCGCCGCCGTAGACTGGCGCGTGATGAGCGACCCGATCGACCAGACGGACCAGGTGCAGGATCCGCGCGCGCAGTTCGAAGAGCAGGCACTGCCCTTCATGGACCAGCTGTACGCCGCCGCCATGCGCATGACTCGCAACCCCGCGGATGCGGCCGACCTCGTGCAGGAGACCTTCGTCAAGGCTTTCGCCTCGTGGAAGACGTTCACGCAGGGCACGAACCTCAAGGCGTGGCTGTACCGCATCCTGACCAACACCTACATCAACACCTATCGCAAGAAGCAGCGCGAGCCGTACCAGGGCACGATCGACGACCTCGAGGACTGGCAGCTCGGCGGCGCCGAGTCGACCACCGCGTCGAGCACCCGCTCGGCCGAGGCAGAGGCGATCGACCACATGCCCGCGTCGGTCGTGAAGGACGCGCTGCAGTCCATCCCGGAGGACTTCCGGCTGGCGGTGTACCTCGCCGACGTCGAGGGCTTCGCCTACCAGGAGATCGCCGACATCATGAAGACCCCCATCGGCACGGTCATGAGCCGTCTGCATCGTGGCAGGCGGATGCTTCGTGAACTACTGGCCGACTACGCAAAAGAGCGCGGCATCGCGACTGCCGCCACGAGGAGCACGAAATGACCGACTGCGGCTGTGAGAAGGCGCGGCGCGACCTGGAGGAGTACCTGCGACACGAGGTCTGCAAGACCGAGCAGGGCGACATCGCCGAGCACCTCGAGAACTGTGCGGGCTGTCGAGACGAGGCTCTCGTCGCACGGACGCTCACCGAGGTGATCGCTCGGGCATGCAAGGAGAGCGCACCCGAAGAGCTCCGCGATCAGGTGCTGGCCAAGCTGCGGGCGGTCCAGGCGACGCACTGACGCGCGGCGTTCGCAGCCGCGGTGCGGCGCGGTGGCGCCGGCCGTCAGCCGGACGGTGTGAAGATCGTGAGCGCGCCGGGCACCACGTCGATCGTGAGCGGCAGCGCCCCGATCGGGTCGCCGTCCGCGTAGGCCGTGACGCCCGGTGACGAGAGTCGCACCGAGCGCACGCGCCGGATCGACACCTCAGGCACCCCGACGTGCGTGCCGCGGTAGACCCGCGGCAGCAGCCGCAGCAGACGCAGACGGCCGGCCGGGCGCACCAGCACGAGATCGAGCAGCCCGTCGGCCGGGTCGGCGTCCGGGCAGATCGGGATGCCGCCCCCGTAGGTGCGCCCGTTGCCGACCGTCGCCATCACGAGGTCGCCGCTCAGAGTTTCTCGTGTGCCGTCTGCCAGCTCGACGTCGACCTCGTACGGGATGCCGGCGAGAGTCAGGAACTCGACGAGGATCGCGATGTTGTACCGCGAGCCGCCGCGCGGCCATCGCATCGCGTTGGCGCGGTCGTTGACCTTCGAATCGAAGCCGCTGGCCAGCACCGAGCCGAAGTACTGCGTCGAGCCGTCGCCCCGGGTCACGCGGGCGAGGTCGATGCGCCTCGTGCGCCCACCGGCGATGGTGTCGGCGGCCGCCGTGACGTCCAGCTCACGCAGCCCGAGGGTAGCGGCGAAGTCGTTGCCGGTGCCGGACGGGACGATGCCCAGCGGGATGCCGGTGCCCGCGACCTCCTGGATCGCGAGGTTGACGGTGCCGTCGCCACCCGCGACCGCCACGGCGTCCACGCCGACCTGGATCGCGGCGCGCAGCAGCGCGGAGGATTCGGCTGCGCTGCCGCCGCTGAGGATGGACGTCTGCACGCCGTGGGTGCGCAGGCGTTCGGCCGCGCGGGTCGCAGCGCCCGTGTGCGCCCCGGCGCGTGCAGCGGGATTGACGAGGAGCGCGACCCTCATGCGCGGTCGGCCGTCGGGGCCGGGGTCACGAGAGCGCCGGGGTTCATGATGCCGGTCGGATCGAGGACGCCCTTCACCGCACGGAGCACCTCGACCCCGAGCGCGCCGATCTCGGCTTCGAGGTACGGGCGATGGTCGCGCCCCACGGCGTGATGGTGGGTGATCGTGCCGTGGCTCTCGGCGATCGCGCGGGACGCGGCATCCTTCGCCGTCGCCCACTGCGTCTGCGGATCTTCGGTGAGCGCGGCGACGACGGTGAAGTACAGCGAGGCCCCCGCGGGGTACACGTGGGAGATGTGGCACAGCACGATGGGCTTGGTGCCGATCTCGGTGAGAGTCTCGGTCAGCGCGGCCGTGACGGCGCGCTTGAGCGCGGGCAGGTGCGTCCAGGTGGTCGCGGTCTCGAGGGTCTCGGCGAGGATGCCACTGTCCATGAGTGTGTCGCGCAGCGCCGGAGAGGCGAACCGGCCGCGCTCCCACGATCGGGCGGGATCCTCGCCGCGCGAGGTCGCGCCGTGTGCGGTGAAGACCGCGTCGAGGTCGTCGCGCGTGCCTTCGGCCTCGGAGGCGGTCGCTCCCTCGAAGGTGGCGACGGCCAGGCTCCCGCGCAGGCGGGTGAGATGCCCGCCCATCGCGGCGTTCACGCGCGTCTCGGTCTCGTCGCTCAGCCGCAGCACGGTGGGACGGATGCCGCGCTGCGTGGCTTCGCGGAACGCCGACGCTCCACTGGCGAAGTCCGGGAACGACCATGCGCGGTAGACGGTCGCCGCCGGAATCGGGCGGACGCGGACCGTGACCTCGGTCAGGACACCGAAGGCGCCCTCCGATCCCAGGAGGAGCTGGCGGAGGTCGGGGCCGGCAGCGCTCGCGGGGGAGCGGCCGAGGGTGAGATCACCGGCCGGCGTGGCTACGCGGAGAGCGTGGACGAGATCGTCGAAGCGGCCGTAGCCGCGCGACGCCTGACCGCTCGACCGCGTCGCCGCGTAACCGCCGAGCGAGGCGTACGCGAAGCTCTGCGGGAAGTGGCCGAGGGTGAGGCCGCGCGCTCCGAGCAGCTCCTCGGCTTGCGGACCGGTGGTGCCGGCCCCGAAGGTCGCGAGGAGGGAGACTTCGTCGAGCGCGAGCAGGGCGGCGGTGCGGGTGAGGTCGAGCGCGATCACTGCGCGGTGCGCGCCTCGCGCGGGGTCGACGCCGCCGACGACCGACGTGCCGCCGCCGAAAGGGACGACGGCGATATCGCGTTCGGCGCAGAGGCTGAGCACCGCGGCGACTTCGTCGTGGCCGGCCGGCGAGGCGACGGCGTCGGGGGCGGCCTGGGGGTCGTCCAGCCGGCGGCGCAGCAGGTCGGGGGTGCTCTTGCCTCCGAGGTGCTGCAGCCGCACCTCGTCGTCGGGCGTCACCTGATCACGGCCCACGACCCCGGCGAGGGCGTCGAGATCGGCGCCCGACAGCCGCGACGGCGTCAGGGCCGGCACGGCGCGGCGCCGCACGGGATGCGCCTTGCCGGGCAGGACGGTCGCGACGATGGCTTTTGCCGCCGCGGGCAGACGGGCTGCTTCCGAGCCCCAGGCGTCCCAGGCGCCCCGGGGACGCGGTGCCGGCACCGCGAGGGGACGCGGGGGAGCAGCGTCGCTGGGGGGATCGGTGTGCGCCGTCGCAGCCATGGCGACAGTATGACACGATCTGTATGGTTGTCACATGGCCGATGGAGTGCCCGACACCGAGACCGCGATCCTCGACGCTGCGCTCGAGGAAGTGCTGGCGCACGGAATACGCCGGACGACGGCATCC